>RPRI01000025.1 GCA_003818505.1 Desulfobacteraceae bacterium
TAACCATGGGTGTAAAAAATTTAGCGGTTTTGAGAGTTACGGCAATTCCCTGTCCTTCCCCCATATAATCCCTTACACGATCGAATTCCCGTGAAATGGCCCTGTTGCCGATTACGCCTGATAAAACCTTCATAGCGCTCAGAACCGGCACACCGCTTGATTGCAACATACCGAATATACTTGCAAATCGAGACATAGCCGCTTTGATGAAGAGTTCGCCGATAACCGGTATCCGCAAAATGAGTGAGTCTCTCATATATTGTCCATTTTCTGTCTTAAAATACGCGCGCAGCCCGAATACAAGTACAACAATGCCGCCGATTAAAAGATGCCAGTAGTTCAACAAAAACTTATAAAGACTTATGGCTATTAAGGTCGGCAGGGGGAGTTCAAATCCAGCCTTCAAAAACGTATCTGCAAATTTTGGAATAACAACGGTCAGAAGTACGAAAAAAGCGATGGTAAGAGCTATTGTTACCATAATTGGATACTGCAATGCAGCCTTGATATCAGACTTGATTTTTCCTTCATGTTCGATGATATAAATAAGCCGTTCAAGCGTTTCGGGAACTGTTCCGCTCATCTCTCCCGCCTCGATCATGCTGCAATACAGAGGCGGAAAGATGGAGCCATGGTTGCTCATTGCAGCAGATAACGCAGCTCCTTCCTTTACACTTTGCAATATTGACGAAATAGCCTGCCTTAAAGTGCGGCTCTGAGTTTGAGCTTCCAGGATCTGAAAAGTTCTTACAAGGGGAACCCCTGCCTTGAATAAAGATCGAAACTGCTTGGTAAAGATAATCAAATCCGCAAGCTTGACTTTTTGTGTAATCCTGAAAAAGCTGCCCGATTTTGATCCATGGGCTTTCTTTTCAGTCACTTTAAAGGGGGTATATCCTTGCTCCGCAACTGCATTTGCTGCTTCATCGGACGATTTAGCCGCAATTTCGCCCTTTACGGCAATTCCCCTTCCGTCCATGGCCTCATATGAATAAATCGGCATAATATATATTTTCCAAATTCGATGTTCGTCGTTCGATATTCGATCCACGATCCGCGATCTGAAAACTCAAGATTATCGATATTCGACATTCGGCTTTTACATAATTACTGCCGAGCTCGCTTCTTCAAGGGTCGTTATACCTTTTAGCGCCTTAATGCCTGCATCGTATTGTAAGGTTTTCAACGTGCCTGCCTCTATGCATTTTTTTGTAATCTCGTGTGCCGGTCTTTTATTTGTAATCATCTCGCGAATAAATTCATCGTTAATGAGCAGCTCAAATATGCCTGTTCTTCCCTTATATCCCGTATTGAAACACTGATTGCATCCTTTGCCTCGCTGAAAATTCGCCGAATCCCAGTTTTTAATACCCATCGAGGCAAGTACTTTTTCCGGCGGATTATACGGTTCCCGGCAATAAGGACAGATGGTTCTGACCAGGCGCTGGGCAATGCACATCAGAAGCGTTGAAGAAAGAAGAAAGGGCTCAATTCCCATATCAATAAAGCGGGTAATCGCTCCCACCGCATTATTGGTATGTATCGTGCTTAATACACGGTGGCCGGTTTGGGCAGCCTGTACCGCAATTGCCGCTGTTTCCGCATCCCTTATCTCTCCGACCATGATTATATCAGGGTCCTGACGGAGTATTGATCGGAGTCCGCTGGCGAATGTCATTCCCGCTTTACTGTTCAACTGAACCTGCCTGATGTTTTGAATCCGATACTCAACCGGATCTTCAAGAGTCATAATATTGCTGTCAGCACTGTTAAGTTCGTTCAGTATGGCATAAATACTTGTACTTTTACCGCTCCCTGTCGGGCCCGTACTCAGGATCATTCCGTAAGGTTTGTTGATAATGGCTCTGATTTTCTCGGTATCCTCTCTGGAGAAACCGATATGATCCAGAGAATAGACGCCTGAACTGGTATCCAGGAGCCGCAGAACAAGGTTTTCTCCGTAAATAGTAGGAATGGAAGATACGCGGACATTGATTTCCTTATTTTCCATTCGAAGGGTGAATCGGCCGTCCTGGGGCACTCTTGTTATTGTAATATCTATATTGGCCAGTATCTTTATCCTTGCGACAATCGGCAAAAACATTGCCTTAGAAGGAGATGCAACTTCATGGAGCTTACCGTCTATGCGGAACCGCATCTGAATAGTATTTTGCTGAGGACTGATATGAATATCACTTGCTCCTTCGCGAATGGCCTGAAGAAAAATCGAATTGACAATTCTGATGACAGGCGCCTCACCGGCCATATCCTGAAGGTAAGCCAACTGGATATCCTGGCTGGCTAAGTCCTCCTCTTCGGCAACAATCTTGGCTTCGATGTCCAAGACTCCCAGGATACCGCTAATGCCCGATTGGATACCATAAATACCGCTGAGCAACTGATTAAATTCACGTTCGGTACAAATCACAACTTCAACTTCACAATTGGCTTTAGACTCAATAAAATCTATGGCAGCGATGTCCATGGGATCAGTCATTGCCACAGTTAAAAGACGGCCCTCTCTGTTTAAAGGAGCCAGCCGGTACTTCTGAGCGTCATCTATGGTAAGTAACGGCTCCGGTTTATTGCCGGAAGAATACATATCAGGATGATACTTCCTGATCCTTAACTGTCTGCCGAGACAATCAACTATCTGGTCTTCGCTGATGATCCCACGCCGGATGAGATGCTGACCCAGTTTCAGTTTGCCGCTCCCTTGTTCGGCAAGAGCTTTGGCAAGCTGTTCTTCTGTAATCAGCTTTTCCTCTAAAAGAATTTCACCCAGCTTTTTTTTAGAAATAACCGTCACTCTGTTTTCAACCTTTCGTATCCAAGATTCGTAAAAAAAACCGTGTCATCATATGATTTTACCGACACACCTGCATTTGATGCAAGCGGCTGAGGCAGTTTTCCCGCTGTATCCCGGGCTGATTCCATATTGTTATATCCGTCCTTTAAAAAAACAGCAAATACCAGTCCCTCTCTGCCGTTCCAGTATGGAAGAAAGCGCAAAGACGGCATTAATTCTTTATAATTTCTGTATAATTCATAAATCTCTTCGATATTTTTACCGGCAGCAACCCGAACCATATATTTACCCGGCGGCAAAGGATTGGCTTTCGCAGGAAGAGCAGGAAGATTGACTGCCTCTCCGGCATATACCTTGTTGAGATTTTTAATATGCGGATTTGCAAGCACAACCTTCTTAAACTGACCATCATCGAAATCCCCGTAAAAGTCACGGAGCATCCACCAAACTGTTCTGCCGCCTTTTACAGTAAGATTTCCCAGACTGTCGGGCATTCTTTGTTGAGGCTCCCCGCCGTAAGCAGCGGGGAATCTTCGACCGTAAGGAATAGAATCTGTTTTTAATTCGCTCTCTAACCCCGCCACAAGCAGCTGGGAATGAGCTCGCTGTTTCGGTTCCGGTACCGGCAGTTCCTGTGAGGTTGCTGCAACAGCTTCCGGCATACTCCTTTTTTCACGTAAGGCAGCCGGATTGGCAGTATCGGTCTCATTCAAGCCAAGTTTCATGCCGGGAGTACTTTCCTTATCCTTAACGATATCCGGTATCTCTTTCATCGGTTTACTGACGGATATTTTGCCGGAGAATAAACCTGCTGCAACTATAATAACAAATAGAGCTGCAAGGCTTGTAGCCATAAGGAATCGGAAAGCTTTCCCCTGTTTTATGGAAACCCTTCCTGCGCAGGAGCGCACCATGAACCAGCCGGCTTTTGAACGATTCTGAATGATTAATGCAAGAATAACCTGATGACACAGTGTTACAATCTTTCGCGGATAACCTTTTGTAGCAAGATAAAGGGCAAACAAACCCGGATAAGTAAATAATGAAGGTGTTTCACCGGTATTGCCTGCTTTTTCAATACGGAACCTAACCATACCACAGGTTTCCCGGAAATTCAAAGGCTCCAGAAAGTAGTAAAGGTTGACTCTGTCAGCGAAGTTTTTATGTCTTTTTAAAGTCTGCTCGAATTCTCTTTGCGCGAGTATCACAATCTGCAACAGCTTATATTCATTCGTTTCATAATTGAGAAACTCGCGAAGTATCTCAAGACAAAACTCCGGGAGTTTTTGCCCTTCATCAATGATGAGAACGACGATCTTCCCCTCGTCAATACCTTTTTTCAAAAGGTATTTCTTTATATTTTCCTTGAATTGCCATTCACTGTCACTTTTGCCGTCAAGAGATATGCCGAGAGTCAGCGAGACGGCAGATAAAAATTCGATTGGATTTGTGAAGGCAGGATCCATGAGAAGATGTGTTTCTATGTTTCCACTGTCATGTTCGGATTCTGCGAATTTAAGTATGAGCTGCCGGCAAAGGGTAGTTTTTCCGGTTCCAACATCACCTATAACAACGTTCAATCCACGGCGGAGGCGCACCGCGAGTTCCAGTTTTTGCAGACACCCCAAATGCTTGTTGGATTGAAAGAAAAATTCCGGTTCCGGTGAGTTGGAAAAGGGTTCCTTCTTTAGATTTAGAATCCTGAAATAATCCATTTCTCTCTCATTGCTTGGCTTTTTTTTCAGGTTTCTCCGGTAATACAGCGGCCGTCTTTACGGGTAATACTGTCGGGGTTATGAATATCAGAACCTCCTCCATTGATTCACTTTTTCCTTCACCTTTAAAAAGCCATCCCAGCACAGGTATATCCTTGAATAAGGGAATCCCGCTCCCGGTATCTGTCCTTTTCTGCTTTGTTAATCCTGAAATAACAATCGTCTCTCCATCACGGACTATTAGTGATGTTTCTGTTTGTTTTTTGATAATCCTCGGGTTTCCCTGAACTTTGTGGGCATCAGACTCATCAACCTCGTCTTTTTTTACAAGAATCTTCATTTTGAGATTCTTGCCGTCAATCACATGCGGGGTTATTTCCAGACGGAGTACTACATCCTCGAATTTCACCGATTTAGTGATAGCGCCGCCGGTGCCTTGTTCCTCCGTCACATAAGGGACTTTTGCTCCGTTTTCCGTGAAGGCTTTCTGATTGTCAAGGGTCGTTATGGAAGGGCTTGAAAGAATATTGAGCTTACCTTCACTTTGAAGGGCGCTTAACTGCATTTCAAGGATGTTGCCGCCAAGGGTACCGAACATCAGACCCAGCGTCCCTGATGCTGTTGACGACATGGTTGCAGGAAAATTGACACTAAAACCCTGCTTGCTGAGGCCGTCAGAACCAAAGGCAGGTGTGTAGTTACCCGATGATGGATTTGACGGTGTTGCGTCAGTCGTAGATCCCCCCGGCGTTACCCAGAGGTCACGCTTCCCGACCGCCGAGTTGAACATCCCGCCCCACTGGATACCAAGACTGCGGGCTGTATCCTGTGTTGTTTCGACTATATTCGCTTTTATCATAATCTGGTGCGTCGGCCTGTCGATTTTTTCAATAATGGGCATCATCCTCATTAAATCATCTTTTATAGCCTGAATTATCAATGCATTATTGTGCTCATCAACACGGATCGAACCCCTCGGTTTGCCATCCTTGTCTTTGGTCAGGAACTCCTGGAGATTCTCTTTGAGTCCCTTAGCATCTGCATAATTGATGTCGATTATCTCGGATATAAGAGGTTCCACCTGACTCATACCTACCCGCTGAGTTTTTCTCTTTAAATCCTGCTCCACATCCTCCGCGGTCATGACCCGGATAATGCTGCCTTCCCACACATAATTCAAACTTTGGTTACGTAGAATGCTCAAAAATGCCTGATCCCAGGGGACATCTTCGAAGTCAACTGTAACCTCACCTCTCACGTCGTTCTTTATTAATATGTTCAGCCCCTCACTCTTGGCCATGGCCCGGAGAATTGCATTTACATCTGCCTGACGCATCTTCAGGTTTATTTTAGTAACGGGAAGAAGTTTTTCAGAAGGCACATCCCTTTTTAACGCTGAACCGGTTTCCCCTTTCGGTTCAACTCCCGAAGCTTCTATGGTTCTTTGTTCCGAGGAGGGAGAATGTCCCCTGGATGTCTCCGCCATGGTTTCCCATTTTTCAAAAAAGGTATCTTTCTTTACCGTCCTATCGCCTGCACAACCTGCTATAATAAACCCGAGAATAATGGCTATGACGAGGCGGCATTTATTTTTCAAATTATGTTTATCAGTCAAAATTACCCCCACTCTCCCGTGTTGAGGTTAGGAGCCGTTACGACGGCTTATTCTTGCAAAGGAACTTCAACTCGTGATCGACTCTTTTTATTTACAATTACAATCCTGTCCGGGTAAATTTTTTCCAGGACATACCCTTCGATTTCCATATTACTACCGGATTCATACTCAACACCGTTAATAATCACCATTTCCTTCTTATCCAATTTCAGATATCCGGAGTAATTAAAGCCCGGCTCTGCTTTTGAATCTTTGCCCGCTTTAGGCTCTTTAAACATTTTCCAGTCACTGAAAGATTTCTTTTCATAAAACGGATCCCTCTGCCATTCTGTTTCAGCACGGTTTATTGCATAAACGGCAGCAGCCGAAAGAGATCCTTTTGTCATTTTCGCAGTGACATCGGCCATAAAAGCTTCCACTTCCGCCGTTTTTTCCCCTGGATTTAAAGAGTCTGTTTTTGTTCGCGGAACAATATAAAAATCATATATGCCGTATAATATTGCAACAGCCATTATTGAAAGTATTATGATTTGCTGTTTTGTCAGTTTTGGCATTAAATCCTCTAATTACTGATGACTGACGGCTGATCCCTATGCGAGAGCCAGCCGGATTTTCATTTTAAATTCCATGGTATCCTGGTTTTGCTGAATCTGTATTTCTTCTACACTCTCTGAATATGCCACTTCACCAAGATTGATCAATAATTTACGAAAATTAAAAAAATCACCCCTGATTACTGCATTAATAATAAGAAATTTGGAATTATCAGACAGGGAATCGAGGTCCGGGGAAATTGATATTACATCCATGCCGGCCTTTTTTGATATATCTCTGAAGGTAGTGGGGAATAAATCAATTAATTTCCGTGAAAGTTTATCTTTGGCAGGAAAGGGCAAAACCATTGCTAACCTTTGCTGAGCGTTTTTTCCCAGCAATTGATAGACCGAATGAAGCTTGTCCTGTTCTTCAAGCCGGACTTTTACATTGCTTATTTTCCTGTCAAGATTCGCCAAAGATATAGAATTTGGAACGATTCCGACAAGCACTATCATCAGTAATCCTGTGAGACATATTGTTATATAAGTCAAAGTCTGCTTTGGAATTTTCAGCTTTTTTATTTTTTCAGATATCATTTAGCTTCAACCTGTTTTCTGAATGTTTTCAATTTATCTTTCTTCGTGTCTATAGTTTTTTTAGTTTCTGGTTTCAGGTTATCGGCAGCCCGAATTGTCCGAATCCCTTCTCCTTACTTTTACTCTTTACCTTTTACCCCTCACCCCTCACGCCTAACGCCTAACAACTTACAGCGGTTTCACTTGAACCCTCGATCCCTTGACCTCTTGAATCCTCTCTTATGACTCCATAAGTGCTATATCAATTACAAAATGCAAAACATCATCCTTTCTAAAAGGCTCAATTCCATTTTTCTGAATGTTGATTTTTCGGAACATCGGTGATTCTTTCAGCCTTATGATAAAGCCTGCCAGTGAAGATTCGAGTGTATTGCGATCACCAAAAACCAGGCCTTCAATCACCAGTTTTCTTTTTACATCATTTTTTCCAGATGTCTTTATATCTTTTTTCGGAGGTTCTTGGCCTGAAGCAAAACCACCCAGATCGGCCTTCAGATTAATGAGACGAATATTTTTCGGGGTCAATGAAGATAACTCGCTGATGACCGCCATTCCAAGGTATCTTTCACTGTAAGTTTTACTTATCTGTTGCTGTTCTTTTAATCCGTCAACCATCCGGGATATTGTACTCTGATCGACAAGAGGCTTGTACTGCGACAGACGTCCTTCTATCTGTATAATGTCAGCTTTTTTTTGATTAATTACTCGGTTTTGATAGAAGAAAATTCCTCCGCAAATGAGCGCAACAACTATTAAGGCCGCAAAGACAGCGTTAGTAATCCGCAAAGTATTAGCAAGCTTTTCCTTGTCTTTGAATCTAAACAACAGATTAGGAGTGTATTCATTATCTGAAAGTGCAAGGCCAAGGGCCGGAATTAGAGCAACTCTATCCGAAAGACAGATTTTTTCAGCATAGCTTTCGAAATTGGAAAGTTGAAATTTAAGAGGATCAAGAACATCGCTTTCGATACCCAGTTGATCTCCAACATATTTTACAATGGGCATGTAAACATTCATTACACTGGATACGTAAATTCTATCAACCCTGTCATATTTGAGGGTTGTCGTATAGTATTCAAAAGTCCTTTCTACCTGCCTGACCACCCTTTCTAATGAAAGTATAATGGCATTGAATTTTTCTTCTTCTGTAAGCTTGAAGCCGATATCCTTTTCCGTTAAATGTGGAGAGTCTGGGCTGAGACTAAGGAGCGCTTTTCTAACCCCCTGCGCCCTTGCCTTAGCGCTTGTCCCCTCAAGTTCATACAATTCTTCCTGCTCCTGCGATTCCCCTGAAATCCTCTCCATCAATGCTTCAACCATGCTTTTGATTCCAGCCCTGATACCCCTTGTCATGACAAGTTTTCCATTGGCATAAATATCAATACGTGAAAAATCATTACCGATGAACAGAGATGCAATCGTGCCTTCATGAGCAGGAATTTGTATTGTCTTTAATATGTTTTGAACTGCAAAAGGTGCGATGGACATTCCATTTAACGGCAAACCGATTTCTGAAAAAAGTATTTTTGTATCTTTAACTTCATCTCTGGGAGCCGTGTAAGCGATAATTGACAACTTGGGGATATTCTCTTCGGTAATCTCTCCCAAAATTTCGAAATCCAGGCTCATATCTTTATCGTCAAAGGGAGTTTCCCTTTTAATTGCCCATGATATGGTATTTTCGATCTGATTTTTCGGTACTTTAGGGATCTTCAAATGACGTACATTAACATGGGCAGCGGACATATTAGCCCATAGATTCAAATCGTTATCGGTTCCAAAAAAATTATACAGTTCGGATTTGATAAAATTGATAAACTCGGGGGATTTTTTAGAGTCTATATGGGTAAGCGATATGCTCTTATAGTCAAGAAAGGTCCAGCTCTTATCAGCAAGCTTTGTAGTTTTGACCAATTTCAGGTATTCATGCCCGATATCAATACCAATGTTTACCGGTTTTTTTTCTGATACAATTTTCAATGATGCGCTTGAGGGTTTTTTCACCTGCGATTCAATTTTAGATATACCCAAAGAAGTGGAAACGGTGTCAATCTTTTTATTACGAATAAAATCAAGTAGCTTTTCAGTTGAAGTAGTTTCTTTAAAAAGGGACAACGTGCGGCTCCTCCTTGATTAATCAGATCCTGCATCAGATTGAAATAATCCCAATTTTACAATTTTGTCGAACATATAACAGACCTCCCATATTCTGTCAATTTTTTGTGACGTTATTTGCTGTTCCCTATGTTGCCTTTTAGGTGGTCAGTTATCAGTTTCAGGAGGTCGGTTGTCCGTCCGAACCCTTGCCCCCTGATCTCCGACTGCTGCTCGCTGATCCCTGAGTCGTTATGAAGTTATATCCACAAAACTCCACAAAGAAAATCATCAATTGAAATCGTTTTAACATAAATAAATCATTATAAATAAATTGCTGAAATTTTATTTTTTTCTTGACATATTGATAAAATTATATCATTTATATGCAACAAAGTGGTTTAAAGTGGTTTTATATGGATAAACGTGCATAATTATGGTGAAATATGTTCAGGGGAACTTCTTTTCATACAATTGATTCGAAAGGCCGCGTAATAATTCCTTCAAGATTCAGGGATATAATAAGAAACGGCGAGAGCGACGGCGTCGTTATCTCGAGAATGGACGGAACTCTTTATGCCTATACCCTAGAGGGATGGAAAAAAACTGAAAACAAGATTATCTCTCTTGCCGAAAAAAGCGAATACATGCGCCGCTTCAGGCGGGTATTTATAGGCGGTGCATTTGAATGCTTTTGCGACAAACAGGACAGGATTCTTGTGCCTCCAGCCCTGCGGCAATATGCAAAACTTGAAAAAGATATAGTGCTTGTCGGCGCCCTTGATCATTTTGAAATCTGGTCTGTTGATAGCTGGAATGCTGAAATAGATCAGCTGGAAAAAGACAGTAAAAAGGAGGATGTAAGAAACGAAATTGCGAAATTAGGAATCTGATTAATGCAGACTTATCATATCCCAGTCATGACAAAAGAGGTCATTGATTATCTTGACTGCAAGCCTGGAAAGATTTACGCGGACTGCACACTTGGAGGCTCCGGCCATGCAATGGCCATTTGCGGAAAAATCAAGCCGAACGGTATACTGATAGGCATTGATCAGGATAAGGATGCAATTGAAAATGCAAAAAATGTATTAAAGCCACTCCTTCCGGACATCCGTCTTTTTCACGGCAATTTCGTTCAACTCCCCGAGTTCCTTTCAGAGTCCGGCATTTCAAAAGTAGACGGCATTTTGCTTGACCTGGGGCTGTCGCTTCATCAGATTGATTCGAGCGGAAGAGGATTCAGTTTTAAAAGAGAAGAACCTCTTGACATGCGAATGGATACCGAATCAGACACAAAAGCCGAAGACCTGATAAACGAACTTGATGAAAAAGGGCTTGCGGCACTTTTCACAAATTACGGCGAAGAACACTGGGCAAGAAGAATAGCAAGGAACATAGTACAAAAAAGGGAGCAGACTGATATAAAAACAAGTGCGCAGCTAGCAAAAATCGTCTGCGATTCAATTCCCGGAAAAATACAATCTAAACAAAAAATTCATCCTGCAACCCGGGTTTTTATGGCTTTAAGAATAGCAGTTAACAGGGAACTCGAAATGCTTTCATCGTTTATGGACAACGTGGCGGAAGTATTAAACCCCAAAGGTCGTCTTTGTGTTTTAACATTTCATTCCCTTGAAGACAGAATCGTAAAACGGAAAATAAAAGAGTTGGAAAAAGAATGTGTTTGCCCTCCCGGTTTTCCAAAGTGTGTTTGTAACAAAACGAGGCTATTCAGGAGATTGAATAAAAAAGTCATGCGTCCGGGCAAAGAAGAGATAATTGCGAATCCGATGGCACGAAGTACCAAGTTGCGGGCAGCAGAAAAAATATAGGAAGCAATTGAAAAAAAATATAAAATACAAAAAACCCGAACCCAAGTTTACAGGATTATGGGCCATTATTATGATTTTAATAATTTCGGAGCTTTTTATTTACACGTGGTGCAGAATTCAGTGCGTTAAGACAGGATATGAAATATCAGAAGAAATGGATAAAAATTTAAAACTTATAACTTTGCAGAAGAATCTTAAGATCGAGATTGCACGCCTGAAATCTCCACAGAGAATATCAAGGATTGCAACAAGGCAGCTTGGTCTTATTATGCCAAAACCGGAACAGGTAATTACAATCCCATGAACAACGCCAAATCAAAATATATAAAACTCAGAATAACAATTGTCGGCATTGTATTTGCCGTCTGCATTACATCCATTGGCGCAAAAGCCGGGTATCTACAAATTTACCGGAGTTCATGGCTCGCTGAAAAAGCTGCCGATCAATATGAAAGACCATTTAAAGAATCAGGCAAACGGGGAACGATTTATGATACAAATTTGCGCGAAATGGCGGTATCAATCAATGCGACATCAATTGCAGCCTATCCGCGTAAGATTCAGGATGCGGCGGCAGCCGCAAAGATGCTTGCAAAATCGCTCAATATAGATTCCAAGATCCTTCAGAGAAGGCTCCTGGCAAATAAACCCTTTATATGGGTAAAACGCCAGGCTACACCGAAGGAGGTCAATGCCGTAAAAAACCTGAACCTTGACGGCGTCGGCTTCCTGTCTGAAACCAGCAGATTCTATCCGCAGAAAACGCTCGCAGCGCAAACAATAGGCTTTACCGGGATGGACGGAAACGGACTTGAAGGCATTGAGTTCTATTATGACAACCAGTTAAAAGGTTCCAACTTTGAGTATGTTGTTTTGAAGGATGCTCTAGGGCAGGGTTTTAATTCTGAAAAGACAACGACGGATTACAGCGGAAAGAATATTATCCTTACTATTGACCAGACAATCCAGTACATAACAGAAAAAGCATTAAAAGAAGCTGTCGATGAAAACGGCGCAAAATCCGGCATAGCAGTAGTAATGTCGCCCGGAACCGGCGCCATACTTTCAATAGCCCAACACCCTTCATTAAACCCGAATTCTTATGAAAAATTTGACAAGCACCTGTGGAGAAACAGGGCAATAACAGATCCTTTCGAGCCGGGTTCAACTATGAAAGTTTTTACTGCTGCCGCAGCAATCGAACATGGCAACTGCTCCGAAAACACAATTTTTTTCTGCGAAAACGGGGAATATAGAATCGGAAAAAATGTTATTCATGATACACACCCTTACGGATTGTTAACTCTTAAGGATGTTGTAAAGTTATCAAGCAATATAGGGGCATTTAAAATCGTAAAAAAAACAGGTACCGAATCACTTTACAGAACCCTGAAAGCTTTTGGATTTGGTGAAAAAACAGGCATCAACTGCCCGGGTGAAACATCCGGCACCGTTACTTCGTATAAAAACTGGCGCGCAATTGATGTTGGAGCCATATCCTTCGGCCAGGGAATTTCCGCTTCTCCCCTTCAGATTATCTCAGCTGTTTCGGCAATAGCCAACGACGGAATTCTCATGAAGCCGTATATAGTTCAGGCCATAATGGATCAAAAAGGCATTACCGTCAGCCGGTTCGACCCCATTCGGGTACGCCGGGCTGTTTCGTCCACGACCGCCGGTAAATTAAAAAACATATTAATGTCGGTAACAGAGAAGGGCGGAACAGGCTTTAATGCAGCGCTTGAAGGTCATACGGTGTGCGGTAAAACAGGAACTGCTCAAAAAACCGATGAAACCGGGAGATACGCGCAAGGCAAATACATTTCATCCTTCGTCGGCTTTACTCCGGCTGAAAATCCTGAAATAGCAATTCTCGTTATTTTGGACGAGCCAACGAAAAATCACTATGGTGGTGTTGTCGCCGCTCCTGCTTTCAGTAAAATCGCGCAGGAAACGCTTACCTATCTGAATATACCGCCGAAAAACAGAAAAACCGACGAACTGACGGTATCGAAGGAAAGCAGGTTGCTGGGGTGAAGCTGTCAAATCTCATAAATGCGGTTTTTTCGCCGGATCCTGACATCGGCTCGGTTCATTACAGGGCACAGGAAGTCAGGCCGGGAGGTCTTTTTGTCGCAATTCCGGGCCATGCAGCCGACGGCCACGACTTCGTCGACGAGGCTATAGCAAGGGGAGCTTCAGCCATAGTCGTACAAAAACCTATGAATAAAAATACCGTAATAATCGAGGCGGATAATACCCGGAAGGCACTTGGCAGTATAGCTGCAAAATATTACGGAAATCCTTCTGCTAATCTTGCGTTAATCGGCATTACCGGAACAAACGGAAAAACAACCATAACATATCTGGTTGAAAGCATACTAACAGCCGCAGGTTTAAAAGCAGGCGTCATCGGTACAATCAATTACCGTTATTCGGGAAAATCTTTTCCAAACCCAGTAACAACACCCGAATCGCTCGATCTTCAGAGAATTCTTTCCGAAATGAAGAAAGAGGGCATAACCCATGTTGTAATGGAAGTCTCATCCCATGCCATTGACCTCTTCAGAATCGAGAGCTGCTTTTTCGATGCGGCTGTTTTTACAAACCTTACCCAAGATCACCTTGATTATCATAAAGACATGGAGGCCTACTGGATATGCAAGAAAAAACTGTTCACCGATATGCTTTTTTCAGGACCTAAAAAGAAAAAGGCATTTGCGGTAATTAACTGCGATGATAATAAGGGAAAAGAACTTTCCGGCACTCTTAAAAAAAGATGCATAACAACCGGTTCATATACCGAATGCACAGTCTACAGCACCGACTTCATTCTTGGTTTGGAAGGAATAAAAGCCTTAATTTTGACTCCTCAGGGAGCTTTTGAAGTCAAATCAAATCTTGTGGGAAAGCACAATGTCGAAAACATCCTTTGTGCTGCCGGAGTTGCTTCAGGGTTCGGCATTTCTCCCGAAATAATAAAAAGAGGGATTGAATCGGTTTCCGTCATTCCGGGCCGGCTCGAAAGGATAAACAGCGGTTCAGATGTGTTTGTATATGTTGATTATGCCCATACTCCCGATGCCCTTAAAAACGTTCTTATATCTTTGAGGTCTATAACAAAAGGAAGACTTATATCCGTTTTCGGATGCGGCGGCGACAGAGACCGAACAAAACGGCCCCTGATGGGTGAAATAGCCGCTACTCTTTCCGACCTTGCGGTTGTTACATCCGATAACCCAAGAACAGAAAATCCGCTGGAAATCATAAGCCAGATATCAGCCGGCATCAGCCAAAACAATTTGCACCGATATGAGACGGAAGAACTGACAACTTTTTTTAATAAACAGGGATATGTAGTAGAGCCTGACCGGAAGAAAGCGATATATCTATCCATACAAACCGCTATGGATGGCGATACAGTGCTGATAGCCGGAAAGGGACATGAAACTTACCAGATAATCGGTAAGAACACCATACCATTTGATGACAGAGAGGAGGCAAAGCTTGCCGTTTCATTAGTGAATTCGGCAAAACTACCGTTTCCTTGGAAAAAGGAAGAAATAATTGAAGCAACAAAAGGTGTTGTTGTTTCCGGGGGCATAACCAGCCTATTTACCGGCATTTCAATTGACTCCAGAACAATATCTCCCGGTGAACTTTTTGTAGCAATAAAAGGGAATTCTCATGACGGCCATACTTTTGCCGGCGAGGTAATCGATAAGGGCATAAAAGGACTGATTGTCGGCAAGCAGCATATTGAGCGGCTTCCACGCGACAAATGGGAAAAGGCCGGTGTGCTTTGTATTGTGGCCGAAGATACAGTAAAAGCGCTGGGCGATCTTGCAGCTTATAACAGGAAAAGGGCTGGAGTTTTGGTTGTTGCAATAACCGGGTCAAATGGCAAGACATCCACAAGGCAGATGACAAGCGCAATTCTTTCCCGTCATTTTCATGTTCTTTCAACAACGGGAAACCTGAACAATGAGATCGGCTTGCCACTGACCCTTCTTAAGCTGAGCCCGGTTCACAAATTGGCCGTTGTTGAGCTCGGTATGAATCATTCCGGCGAAATAGCGCAACTTGCCGGAATATGCAGGCCCGATATCGGCATAATAACAAATATCGGTCCGGCGCATCTTGAAGGATTAAATTCCATTGAAGGGGTAATGAACGCGAAAGGAGAACTCCTTGAGGGTATAACGCCCGGAGGAACGGCAATTCTGAATGCCGATGACGAAAGAGTAATGCGTCTTGCTCAAAAAGCAAAAGGAAGCGTGATTCTCTTCGGACATTCAGAAAAAGCACTGGTGAGAGCCTTGTCGGTAGAGGCAAAGGGAACTTCGACTGCATTTATGCTCCGTCTTCCCAAAGAGTCAGTAATGGTTAATCTCCCTGTCCCGGGAAAATTTATGGTATCGAACGCCCTTGCAGCAGCTTCCGCCGGGTATATTGCCGGGCTGAATGCATGCGATATCAAAGCAGGCCTGGAAAATTTCAGTCCTGTAAAGGGAAGGATGAATATATTTACAATGCAAAACGGAATCACCATCATTGACGATTCCTACAATGCTAATCCAGGATCAATGGAAGCCGCCATAAAAACACTGGCCGGACTTAAGGGCAATAACCGTGGAATTATTGTGGCGGGTGATATGCTTGAACTGGGAATCCACTCGGAAGATCTGCACCGCAAGGTAGGCAAACTTTCCGGAGAATCCGGCATTTACAGGCTTTATGCCACAGGAGAATTTTCCGGAAAGATTGCTGAAGGGGCTGTTGGAAGCGGCATGGCAACTTCAGCCGTCTGCACCGGATCACAAGAAGATATTATCAACGATCTTAAAAGCCGGCTTCAACCTGAAGACTGGATACTTGTCAAGGGTTCAAGGGGCATGAGAATGGAAAGGATCGTATTAAAACTTAAGGAATGGGCTGGAGAATAAGGGAATGCTTTACCATTTATTATATCCGCTTCATACAACATTTTCTGTTTTTAATGTATTCAGATACATTACTTTCAGGACAATATATGCCGTTTTAACCGCATTTCTGATCTGTTTTCTTCTTGGGCCATGGGTTATACGCAGGCTTTCTAGTATGCAGGTCGGCCAGTACATAAGGGAAGACGGCCCTCAGGCACACCTAAAGAAAACCGGCACACCAACTATGGGCGGAACCCTTATTGTTTTTTCAATCACAGTTTCAACTTTACTCTGGTGCAATCTCGCCAATTACTACATATGGGTACTGCTGCTTGTTATCACAGGATACGGCGCCATTGGATTTGCGGATGATTACCTGAAGCAGGTCAAAAAACAGAACAAGGGCTTAAGTGCACTGCAAAAATTTACCATGCAGACCCTTCTCGCTCTCGGTGTGGGCACTTTGATTTATCTATGCCCTGATTTCCCAAGCACTCTGACATTCCCTTTTTTCAAGAAATTTTCACCCGATCTTGGTTTGTTTTACATACTTTTCGCAGCAGTTGTTGTTGTTGGAACTTCAAATGCCGTTAATCTTACCGACGGTCTTGACGGCCTTGCCATAGGGCCTGCAATTATTACTGCGGGAACATACATGATCTTTGCTTATGTTACGGGACATGTCAAAATCGCAGAGTACCTCCAAATCAATTATGTGCCGGAAAGCGGCGAGATAACGGTATTCTGCGGAGCCCTTGCAGGAGCTGGTCTGGGCTTTCTCTGGTTCAATGCATATCCGGCACAGGTTTTTATGGGCGATGTAGGGTCATTGTCTCTGGGCGCTGTTATCGGGACGGTTGCGGTAATAACAAAACAGGAAATCCTACTTGTAATTGTCGGAGGTTTATTCGTAATCGAAGCCCTGTCGGTGATTTTTCAGGTGGGCTTCTTCAAAATGACAAAAGGGAAAAGGATATTCAGGATGGCTCCTCTTCATCACCATTTTGAACTGAAAGGATGGCCGGAGCCCAAAGTGATTGTAAGGTTCTGGATTATTGCGATTGCGCTTGCCCTTATTTCTTTAAGCACACTCAAATTGAGATAAAAAAAGGGTTCGAGGGGGCAAGGAGTCAAGGGAAAGATAGTGACCCGTGGATAGTAAATCGTGAATCGAATCACGAACAAAGGCGTAAGGGAAAATGGAGATATCCGGTAAAAACGCAGTTGTAGTGGGTCTGGGAAAAACAGGAGCATCGACAGCCGTTTTTTTGAAAAAAAGAGGCGCCCATGTCACGGTTTCGGATTCTTCAAAAGATAAAAATCTTGATGATGCGGCAAAAAAACTTCAGGCGGCCGGGATTAATGTTGAGCTTGGAACTCACAGCTCTTCATCATTTCTGAATGCCGATCTAGTTGTTTTAAGCCCGGGAGTGCCTCACACTCTTGAGCTTGTTATAAGGGCAAAGGAACTGGGAGCAATCGTAACGGGAGAGGTCGAGCTTGCATCAAGTTTCATTAAAGAGCCGATAGTTGCCGTAACCGGAACAAACGGAAAGACCACGACAACAACTCTTATAGGCTATATGCTTGAGGAATCGGGTTTAAAGGTATTTGTCGGAGGCAATATCGGAAAACCCCTTATCGATTATGTCGAGAGCGAGAGCAGAGCTGAGGTTGTAGTGGTCGAAATCAGCAGCTTTCAGCTCGACACAATAAAGAGATTCAGACCGAGGGTCGGTGTTCTGCTTAATATTACGGAAGATCATCTTGACCGCTATCCCGGATTTGACGCCTATATGAAGTCAAAGGCAAGGATCTTTGAAAACCAGAAAGGCAATGATGTCTCCATTTTTAATGCTTCCGACCATTATGTCCTGCAGGTAAGCGGGAACATAAAATGCGGCAAACTACCTTTTTTCAAAGATTCAGGCTCTCCGGGCTATGAAGAATATGCAATGATATCCGAGGATCGTATAATTTTTAATCTGAATAAAACCTATCGCTTCCTGGGTAATGAGGCAACTGATAAAACTCCTGACACCGGAACCAGTTTCTCATTGCGCTTTTCGGAAACACATCTTCCCGGAATACATAACATGGAGAATATAGCAGCCGCGACCCTTGCGGCCTTTGCAGCAGGCGGAAATACTATAGGGATCAGGCATGCCTTGAGAAAGTTCAAAGGTCTTCCTCACAGGATCGAGCTTGTTGCCGAAATCAATGAAGTGAAATATTACGACGATTCCAAAGCTACCACCGTTGATTCGGTTATCAAGGCGCTTGAGGTGTTCCGCAAGCCGGTTATTCTTATTATGGGGGGCAGGAACAAAGGTATTAATTTCAACCTTCTGAAGGATGCAGTAAGTGAGCATGTAAAAAAACTGATTCTTCTCGGGGAGGCGAAGGAGGAGATAAAATCCGCAATAGGCGATATTGTTGAAGCAGTTTATGCAGGAACAATGGAAGATGCCGTGGATCTGGCGCACGATGCTGCAGCGGCTGGTGACATAGTGCTTTTATCCCCGGCCTGTACAAGTTTTGACATGTTCACAAGTTATGCGCACAGAGGGGAAATCTTCTGCAAAGCCGTTGAAGAGTTGAAGAGAAACAGATGATGAGACATGATAACAAGTTTTATATATCCGGAAATGAGCCAATGTATTATGACGTTAAGCTCATGTTCCCTGTTCTTCTGCTGACAGCAATAGGCATAATAATGGTGTACAGCGCCAGCTCTGTCCTTGCTTTCAAGAAATTCGGAACAGATTACTTCTTTTTGAAAAAGCAGGCTCTGTTTGCAATAGCCGGCCTGATTTTGCTGGTGGGTTTCAGGCATTTTCCATACCGATATTTCAAGATATTGGCTTATCCCCTTCTCGTATTTTCGATCATTTTACTTGGAGCGATATTTATACCGGGGCTGGGATATTCTGCGGGAGGTTCCACAAGATGGCTTAGTTTCGGAGGCTTTACGGTTCAGCCTTCCGAATTTGCCCGTCTTTCAATGATTATATACCTCTCATATTCGATTGACAAAAAAAGCGATAACCTGTCAAATTTTTACATAGGCTTTCTGCCGCATGTCATTGTTCTTGGGATATTCACAGCTCTTATGTTTCTTCAGCCCGATTTTGGATCCGTCGTAATACTATCCGCCATAACATGGTTCATGCTTTTTGTAGGAGGGGTAAGTCTTTTACATCTTGTTCTGTCTGTACTGCTGCTTCTTCCGTTTGGATATATTTACATGGTCAGCGCGGAATACAGGGTAAAGAGACTGATGAGCTTCTGGGATCCATGGCAATATTCTGCCGACGAGGGATACCAGATAGTCCATTCCTTAATGGCTTTCGGAACAGGCGGAATATGGGGAACCGGCATGGGGAAAAGCTACCAGAAGCTTCATTATCTCCCGGAACCCCATACAGATTTTATCTTTTCGGTTATCGGGGAAGAACTCGGCCTTATCGGTGTTTTAACAATACTTTTCCTGTATGCTTTTATATTATGGCGTGGAATCAAAATTGCAAAAAATACAGATGACAATTTCGGTGCCTTCTTGGCAACAGGCATTACGACCGCAATAGGCATACAGGTTTTTATCAACATGGGTGTTACGCTCGGTCTTTTACCGACAAAGGGGCTTACCCTTCCTTTTTTAAGCTATGGAGGAACATCGCTTCTTGTTAACATGGCGTCAATAGGGATACTCATGAATATAGGAAATTCGCAGGTTAAAACGGCATATAACAGATGAAGGAAAAGGTCGTGAATCGTGGATAGTGAATCGTAAATCGAACGACGAACAACGACAAACGAACCACAAATTAGAGACTGGAAACTAAGAGAGGCATAGGCACAAAGAAATGCGCGTGATAATTGCAGGAGGTGGTACAGGTGGCCATCTCTTTCCGGGAATTGCAATCGCAACAGAATTTATTGCAAAAAATTCTAAATGTAGCATTCTCTTTGTAGGAACAGCAAATCCTTTTGAAAAAACAACTGTCGGAAAGGCGGGATTTGATCACAAAAGCATCACGGCGGAAGGAATAAAAGGGCGTGGATTCTTTAAAAAGATGAGGTCTTTTATCATAATACCGAAAGGAATGTTTGAGTCTTTTAAAATAATAAAGAGCTTTAATCCGCATATTGTCGTCGGAGTGGGCGGCTATTCAGCAGGTCCGGTTATTCTCATGGCATGGTTGCTCGGTGTTAAAACAGCCCTTCATGAGCAGAATATTATCCCCGGAATCACAAACCGGATTCTCGCCCGCTTTGCAAACCGCATATACGTTTCGTTTGAAAGAACAAAACTGATGGCGGATTCAGGCAAAACAATTGTTGCAGGCAATCCTCTGAGAAGAGAAATTATCGATGCGGCAAAAGTGGAGACCATCACTGGTACCGGGGTTGAAAAGCCCTTTACCGTTCTGATCCTCGGTGGAAGCCAGGGAGCTCACAGCATTAATATGGTGATTGGTGAGACCCTGGCACATATAAAAGCGAAAGAGAAATATTTCTTCGTACATCAGACCGGCGCTTCCGATGAAAAAAGTGTTGCCGGATTTTATAAGCAATACGGAATTCCCTGTATTGTAAAACCTTTTTTTGACGAAATGGCAAAGCTGTACACTCAGGCTGATTTGATAATATGCAGGGCCGGGGCGACCACCATAGCGGAAGTTACGGCCATAGGACGGGGAGTAATTTTTATTCCCTACCCTTTTGCGGCTGACGATCACCAGACAAAAAATGCCCGTGCGCTTTCAGATGCAGGAGCAGCGGAAATTATCGCTGAAACTGATTTAAACGGCAAAATGCTTGCTGAAAGAATTGAATATTTTGCAGGACACACCGGGGAACTTTACAAAATGGCATCCGCGGCAAAAAAAATCAGCAGGCCCGATGCAGCTGAAATTATTGTGAACGACTGTTACAAAATAGTGAATGGTAAATAAAGGATTCGAGGGGCCAAGGATTCAAGGGTTCGAGCGGTAAAAAGCATAATATCGGGGCATAAACCATAAACCAATAGAGGCGAAAGCCGGAAACCGGAAACCATAGACCAGAGACCAGAAACTAACAGGGTCAAAGGCACAGAATCATGTATCAAAAAAAATACCACATACATTTTGTCGGAATCGGGGGAATAGGAATGAGCGGCATAGCCGAGCTTCTTCTTAATCTCGGCTATAAGGTTTCAGGCTCCGACGCTGCATCAACCGACATAACAGACCGTTTAAAAAATCTCGGTGGCACTGTATATAAAGGACATCACGGCAGCCAGATAGAAAGCGCCGATGTAGTTGTAATCTCTTCGGCAATCAGACCCGATAATCCGGAAATTATAGCTGCTGCGCAGGCGTCTGTTCCTGTAATACCAAGAGCTGAAATGCTTGCCGAGCTAATGCGGTTGAAATACAGCATTGCGGTGGCCGGGGCTCATGGGAAGACGACAACCACATCTCTTATAGCTTCGGTACTTGCAAAAGGGGGACTCGATCCTACGGTGGTTATAGGCGGCAAATTAAAGAGCGTAGGATCAAACGCCCTTTTGGGTCAGGGTAATTATATAGTGGCGGAGGCTGATGAAAGCGATGGTTCTTTCCTCAAATATTCTCCCGCCATAGCCGTTGTCACCAATATTGACAGGGAGCATCTCGATTTCTACAGGGATATTGACGACATAAAAAATGCGTTTATCGAATTCATCGACAGAATACCTTTTTACGGCCTTGCGGTGCTCTGCCTGGATAACGAATTTGTTCAGGATATCATTCCGAAAATAAAAAAACGCTTCACCACTTATGGGATGAGCTCCCAGGCCGACCTTCATGCCAAAAACATTTCTATTGAAGGTCTTAAAAGCAGGTATAAAGTTTACCATCACGGAAAGACTCTGGGCGAAATCACACTGAATCTCCCTGGAATTCACAATGTATATAATTCCATGGCCGGCATTGCAGTCGGCATGGAACTCGGCATACCCTTTGATGTCATAAAAAATGCGCTTGAAACTTTACAGGGAGTCCAGCGCAGACTCGAAATAAAGGGAGAGTCAAAAGGCATTACCATTGTTGATGATTACGGGCATCACCCGACTGAGATTAAAACGACGTTACAGGCTGCAAAAGAGAGCTGGCCGGACAGACGCATTGTAGTTGTCTTTCAACCGCACCGTTATACTAGGACAAAGGCGCTCTTTGATGATTTTACCCGCGCTTTTTATCAGTCCGATTACCTCCTAATTCTCCCGATATATTCAGCGGGAGAAAAAAAGATTGAAGGGGTAGATTCAGTTTCATTGTGTGAAGGAATTGCCTCCCACGGCCATAAGGAGGTCGCTTACGTTGAAGGGCACGAAAGTGCGGTAACATATCTAAAGCGCATATTAAGAAAAAACGATATCCTCCTGACACAGGGTGCAGGAGATGTATGGAAGATCGGTATGGCGGTTCTTGATTCTTTAGGAGCCGTTACGAAATAATTATTACATTTTTTACCATTTTGTTACGGACACTTATACCGATCACAAAATTAAAACGTTGCGGTTATTCTTGCAACGGCTTGTTGAAACAGAAAAAAAGGAATGCAAAAAAGAAAAATGCTGCTTGATCAGGATTCCAGAAACCAGCTTAAAAATCTTTTTAGAAGCCGTATTGGATTTGACGAGCCGATGTCAAGACACACTTATTTCAGGGTCGGCGGACCTGCCGAAGCGTTTATCGCACCTGAAAACATCAAACAACTCGCGGAAATAATAAGCTGGTCGGGCAATAAAGGCATTCCGTATATTGTGATAGGAGATGGATCGAATCTGCTCGTAAAGGATAATGGAATACCGGGCATCGTTATTCTTCTCACAAAATGTTTAAATGGAATTATTTGTTCCGGGAAAGAAACGGAACCGGTTCTTGTTACGGCTATGGCAGGCGTAAAAACACAAACTCTATGCCGTTTCGCTATAGAGGAAGGGTTATCGGGGATGAACTTTGCGCTCGGAATCCCCGGAACAATCGGCGGAGCAATTATGATGAATGCAGGCACATCGTACGGCTCAATATCGGATATTCTTAACTCGGTAAATGTCATGATATCCTCCGGTGCGATGTTGAAAATAACGAAGGATGATATGGCTTTTTCATACAGGAAATTCTCTTGGAATATAAGTCTGATGGTACGATGTAAAGGAGCGCCGATAATAATAGACGGCTGTTTTGTGCTCCGCCGGTCAGATCCGGCCCTGCTGAAAAAAGAGGCCGGGGAAATCCTGAAAAAGAGACGGGAGAATCAGCCGTCAGAAATGCCGAGCGCAGGATGCTTCTTTAAAAATCCTCCTGCAGGCAAAACAGCTGGACAGCTTATCGATATGGCCGGCCTTAAAGGCACAAGGATAGGAGGAGCGGAAATTTCGGCAAAACACGCCAATTTTATTGTAAACACAGGCAAAGCTTCGGCCTCCGATATACTTGGACTTATGCAACTGATACAGAAGAAAGTATCTGACAAATTCGATATTATTCTCGAACCGGAGGTTAAAATTGTTGGAATTTAGAACGAAGAAGAAAATTCACAGGAATAGATATTACAGGAAAAAGGACGCCGGCATCAAAGATCGGTTTCTCTTATATTTAAAGACGGTCCTTGCTGTCGCAATTATACCGGCTCTCAGCCTCTTATACATATTCGGATACGACTTCCTTACACAGTGCGATTATTTCAGTGCAAAAACTTTTGAGGTTGAAGGAAACAGAATCTTATCTGAAGAAGAAATAATAAAAGAGGCTGGAATAAATCCAGGGGATAATATTCTATCAGTCAATATATCAATGGTAAGAAAAAAAATCCTGGCAAACCCATGGGTGGCTGAAGCCGAGGTCGGCAGAAAAATTCCTTCGGGAATAATAATAAAAATTGTAGAGCACAAATGCATCGCAGTTATCGATCTTGGAAAAGAATTTTTACTCAATGAGAACTGGGAAATATTCAAAGAAAAAGTCGCTGCGGATCCGGGCGGAGTTCCGGTAATACAAGGCCTGACTTTTTCAGATGTAAATTTAAGCGGAGCGAGGCAAAGCACTGCGTTTAATGCTGTTATGAACGTATTAAAACTGGGACAAAAGCCCGAAAGCATTCTTCCCATCAACGAGATTAGACTGATTCGTGTCGATAAGGAAATCGGCATCACAATTCACGCTTTCGATAAAATAAAAACCATCAAGCTTGGATACGACAACTATCAAGATAAGTATGAAAGGCTGAAAAACGTTCTTCACTATGTTAAAAACGGCCCTGATTTTCCGGATTTTGAAACCGTGGATTTAAACAACAGCGTTAATCGCGTTGTTATAAGCCCGTTGAATAAACTGCCGTCGGATGAACCCGATGGTTTTGAAATTCAAGAGGTCCGGGAAACGGAAGATAAAGAGATTAAGGTGCAAAGACGTAAGGCGTAAATTGAATATCAGGAGGCCGAGACGCTTGAACCCTAACCCCGATAAACGGGATAAGTAGGTTATGAGATTATTTCCTGCCGGAAAAACGCAGGAAATAATCTCTAACTAATATTTGATAAGGAGGTTTAAAATGCCGTCACGTGACAATATCGTAGTCGGCCTTGATATCGGTACAACCAAAATATGTGCGGTTGTCGGGGAAGTCACCGATAGTGAAATAAACATAATCGGAATCGGCACCCATCCCTCCATAGGTCTGAGGAAAGGTGTTGTTGTCAATATCGAATCAACCGTTGATTCAATAAAAAAAGCGGTTGAAGAGGCTGAACTTATGGCCGGATGCGAAATATCTTCCGTATATGCAGGTATCGCCGGAGGCCACATCACAGGTTTCAACAGCAGGGGAATTGTTGGAATCAAAGGACCCGAAGTGACCCAGCAGGATATCGATCGTGTCATAGATGCCGCAAGGGCGGTTGCAATACCTATGGATCGCGAAGTCATACATGTGCTTCCCCAAGAGTACATAGTAGACGATCAGGCGGAAATACAAGACCCGATAGGCATGGCCGGTGTCAGGCTCGAGGCAAAAATACATATAGTGACAGGCGCAGTGACATCTGCCCATAATATAGTTAAATGCGCAAACCGTTCCGGTCTTGACGTGTGCGATATAGTGCTTGAAGCTCTTGCTTCCGGAGAAGCGGTTTTGACCAAAGAAGAGAAGGAACTCGGCGCAGTCCTTTTGGATCTGGGCGGGGGAACAACAGATCTAGCTGTTTTTTCCGGGAAAAATATCAAACACGCTTTCGTTCTTGCTCTGGGAGGCAATAACCTGACTAACGATATAGCTGTAGGTTTGAGAGCGTCACTTCCCGAAGCCGAAAAAATCAAGATAAAATACGGAAGCTGCGTCGCAAAGAACATCAGTCATGATGAAATGATCGAAGTTCCGGGCATGGGAGGACGTACGCCAAGAAAACTTCCGCGCCAGATACTCGGCGAAATCCTTGAGCCCCGTATGGAAGAAATTTTTACCTTGATAAAAAGAGAAATATACAGGGCTGAAATGGAAAATCTGATCCCATCAGGCATCGTTTTAACAGGGGGATCAGCCCTCTTAAATGATGTAACCGAAATAGCAGAATCCGTTTTTAATCTTCCGACACGCCTTGGAAAACCAATGGGAATAAGTGGACTCGTTGATGTGGTAAATAACCCCATGTATGCGACAGGGGTCGGTCTTGTTATATACGGGGCAAAAAATCAAACCCGCAAGAAATTCAGAATCCGCGACGGGAATATCTTCAATAGGGTAATGGGCAGAATGAAAAAATGGTTCAGCGAAGTGATATGAAAAGTAGGGTTCGAGGGGAAATAAAAGCGGTACATCGAACTTAGAATATCGAATTTCGCTTTTCGATTTACGATATTCGGAAATGAGCGGAGCGAATGATCAACCAAGGGTCAGAGGGGCAAATGCACAAAAAGAAAAGCCATGGGGCAGAAGGAACAGAATACCAGACATCGAATGTCGAATATCAAACTTCGAACCTTGATATTCGATCTCTTATAACCGGGACCAGAGTCCAAAACAATTATTTCATGGGGGGTGAAATATGTTCAGCATCGTAGACAATGAAAATTCGGCTAAAATCAAGGTTATTGGTGTGGGTGGTGCGGGAGGAAATGCGATCAACAACATGATTGCCTCAAATCTTGCAGGCGTGAAGTTCATCGCAGCAAACACCGATTCTCAGGCTCTTGAAAAATCGATGGCTTCTGTCAGGATTCAACTCGGGGAGAAACTGACCCAGGGACTTGGAGCAGGAGCTATCCCTCAAGTCGGGCGCGAAGCCGCTCTTGAGAACGAAGAAGCGATAAGGAAGGCCCTTGAAGATAGTCACATGGTTTTTATTACAGCCGGTTTCGGTGGAGGAACCGGAACCGGAGCCGCTCCTGTCATAGCCAAGATATGCAAGGACATAGGAGCACTCACAGTTGCCGTCGTCACAAAACCGTTCTCCTTCGAGGGGAAAAAGCGCATGAAGCAGGCGGAAGAGGGAATCAATGAACTAAAAAGGCATGCAGACACTGTGATAACAATTCCCAACGACAGATTGAGAGGTCTTGCTTCAAAAAGCGCAAAAGCGCTTGATATGTTTTTAAAGGCCGACGAGGTACTTCTTCATTCGGTCAAGGGAATTACTGACCTGATAATGATGCCGGGTCTGGTCAACCTCGATTTTGCTGACGTAAAAACAACAATGTCAAAGGCTGGCATGGCAATAATGGGCATTGGAATAGGGACCGGGGAAAACAGGGCGGTTGAAGCGGCTGAACGCGCAATATCCCATCCGCTGCTGGAAGATATTTCCATCGCAGGCGCCAAGGGTGTTCTGATGAACATAACATGCAGCAGCGACCTGACAATGGAAGAAATGACGGAAGCATCGGACAGAATTTACAAGGAAGTTGGTGAAGATGCCGACATAATATGGGGAACAGCAATAGATGACTCTCTGGGAAATGATATGAGGGTAACTGTTATTGCAACAGGAATCGGCCAGCCTAATGATGAAATTCATCCGGAAAAAGAGGAAAAATCAACTGTACGGGGAAAAGTCAGGAGTCTGACAATTGAAGATATGAAGGCTGCCGCAAATTATGACATACCCACATTCGTACGCCAGAAAGAAGCTTCCGGCGAATCAGGAGGAGCAACATACAGGGGTTACAAGGGAATGGTCATAGACAATAGTGATCTTGATGTTCCGACTTTTTTAAGAAAAAAGGCCGATTAGGCGGTTAAATAAATAGACATGTGGCGTAAGTAGTCAGGCGTAAGGCGAGTGAGATTTTTTAACCACGAAGCACTAAGGACACGAAGAAAGATAAGAGGAGTTTCAAACGGTTCAAGCAGCCGTGGGGCTTGAGGCAGAAAGTGAAAAGCCGTGAGGAGCAAGGGTCATGGATCAGAGGTTAGCTGTTATCTTTCAGCAACAGCCTATAACCTAATCTAACGATCTTCAGTTTATCTACCTTCGGCCTATTCACTTGAACCCTCTAATCTTTGAATCCTTCTATTAACACTTTTTATGACCCTTTAAGTGATCAACCAATGTCATGGAAAGAAAAAAGAAAAACAAAGTATTTTTCAGATTGCGAGACAGGCGCTGTTCGGAAACAATGGAAAGGGCATGTAAGAGTAGCCCTTGTATATCCGAATGTCTATGCACTCGGGATGTCCAATCTCGGTTTTCAGACTGTATATAAACTTTTAAACGGCCTTGAGTCTGTTTTATGTGAAAGGGCATTTCTGCCCGAAAACGATACAAGCCCTTTACAAACAATAGAATCATCGAGACAGCTTGCTGATTTTGATATAATTGCCTTTTCCGTCTCTTTTGAAAATGATTTTGTAAACATACTATCAATCCTCGAAAGAGCAGGACTCCCCCCTAAAGCCATTGACAGAGGAATCCCCCACCCTCTTGTTATGGCGGGGGGAGTTGCCTGTTTTATAAACCCCGAACCTGTTTCAGAATTCATTGACTGCTTCTTCATTGGTGAAGCGGAAGGGGTAATTGAGCGTTTCTTCAGTTTATATGAACCGGGAACCTTGAAAAAAGATCTATTATTAAAAATCGCAAGAAATCTGCCGGGCATATACGTTCCAGCATTTTATGAAACATCATACAACAAAGACGGAACTCTTGCTTCATTTTCCCCAATCGTCCCCAACATGCCTGAAAAAATACAAAGGGTTTATGTAAAAGATATTTCGGCACTACAGACATGCAGCAGCATTATATCAAGGGATACGGCCTTTGACCGGACTTTTTTAATTGAAGTATCTAGGGGCTGCCCTCATGGCTGCAGGTTTTGCAGCGCAGGTTATATCTACAGGCCTCCAAGGTTCAGTACTGTCTTCTGTCTGGAAAAATGCATCGATAAGGGAACTGCCGTAACAGACAAGTTAGGCTTTGTCGGGGCTGCTGTTTCGGATCTCCCAGGAATTGTGGAACTTTGTGGTATTGCCCAGGAAAAGGAAGCCAAAATTTCATTCAGTTCATTAAGGGCTGATGCACTTTCCGTTGAGCTTGTTTCTGCGCTCAAAAAGAGCGGGGTAAAAACTGCAACAATTGCTCCGGACGGCGGTTCACAGCGAATACGTAAAGTTATAAACAAGGGAATAACCGAGGAACAGATCCTGGCCGCGGCGGAAAAAATCATCGAAGGCGGAATTCCAAACATTAAACTTTATTTCATGACAGGCCTTCCCACTGAAACCATTGATGATGTTGAAGAGATAGTAATTCTCTGCAGGAAAATAAAAAAGAGTTTTCTTTCGGCAAGCAGGACAAAAAAAAGGATCGGGCAGATCACGGTAAGTATAAACCCCTTTGTTCCAAAACCCTTTACACCGTTTCAGTGGTTTCCCATGGAAGGGCTGACCTCGTTAAAGGAGAAAATGGCGCATATAAAAGAAGGCCTCAGGAAGGAAGCAAATATCCGTACCGATTTCGAACCGCCAAGAAGAAGCTATGTTCAGGCTCTTATTTCCAGAGGGGACCGCAGGATATCAGGCATCCTGTCTCGTGCGAACGCAAACAAAGGCAACTGGGCAAAGACATTAAAGGCTTCAACCCTTGATCCTGCCTTTTACGTTTACAGGGAAAAACTTTTTGACGAATTATTGCCCTGGGATTTCATAGATCATGGAATTAATAAATCTTTTCTGATTAAAGAATATAAAAAGGCATTGCTCCTAAAAGAATCGCTTCCCTGCCCGACGAATTCATGCAACAAATGCGGGGTTTGTGGCGAAATTGTTGACAATGTTTCCTCACTACAACAAAAACATATCTGACAGGATATACAGGATGTTACCATTTACCGGTTCGTATTTGTTTACAGGTCCACCCCTCTCTTGAGCCCTAATCCCCGGTTCCCCTTTCAGCCTTCAACCTTTTAATTCCTCAACTTCCCTATCAGTTCAGCCATATCATCTGGGACAGGTGCCTCAAATTCCATTGTTTTTTTTGTGGCTGGATGATTGAATCTTATTCTCCATGCATGCAACATCTGCCTTTTTGCCAATTTCAACCCGCCTGTGGCTGACCCTTTAATCTTTGAATTTACTAATATTTTTGCTCTGCCGCCATAAACCGGGTCTCCCACGACAGGATGCCTGATTGCTGCGCAATGAACTCTTATCTGATGTGTGCGGCCTGTCTTAAGATCTATTCTGATAAGTGTTGCGGTATCAAAACGTTCCGCAACCTCCCATGCGGTTTCAGCCATCCTCGGTTTGCGTGTAAGGACAGACATTTTTTTTCTATCGGATGGATGCCTTCCTATCGGCAGCGCAATTGAACCTGAATCCTGTTCCATGCTTCCATGAACAAGGGCAAGATATTGTTTCCTGATTTTTCTTTCCCTGAACTGATATGCAAGAGAAGCGAGGGAGGCATCATTCTTTGCAACAACAAGAGCTCCTGACGTATCCTTGTCAAGCCTGTGAACAATACCAGGCCTTATTTCGCCGCCTATACCGGGAAGGTCAGGACAATGATATAGAAGAGCATTGACAAGAGTCCCGGAATAATGACCTGGAGCAGGATGGACAACCATTCCAGGCGGTTTGTTAATCACTATAATATCTTCATCTTCATGGAGAATATCTAATTCAAGAGGTTCGGGAAGGTGCCTGACAGGCTCAGGTGCCGGAATTGATCCGGATATTTTATCACCGTATTTTACCCTGTATCCGGGTTTTTTTATATTACCCTGTACGGATATTATTCCTTTCAGGATGAGGGAAGCGGCAATAGATCTTGAGCAGGAGGGAATTAAAGATGAGACAACAACGTCAAGACGCTTCCCCGAAGCGGATTCGTCTGCGCAAATAACAAAAGCACTATTTAAGGGCATTAGCTCTTCGCCCTGTTAGTTGGAAGAAAGAGGCCCAGGATTCGAGGGTTCAAGCGAACAGACAAAAGGTCGAAGGTAAATAGACCAAAGGCTATTGGCTCACAAACTTCATCCTCACGCCTTCCGCCTTTCGCTTCAAGCCTTTTCACTTTGTGCCTTTGTGCCTCTCCCCTTTGTCCCTTTTAGTTTATGGTTTCTGGTTTTCCGCCGCAGACGGCTGCCTTCGTGGTTCAAAACTTTTGTCTCTTGTTTATGGTTCAATATTCGATCTTCGATGTTCTGCTTTTTATCCCTTTCTTTTAACTGCTGAGCTATTCCCTGACGAACAGGGATTCGATCTCCGAAAATATCTTGTCTTCGCTTGTGTTTCTGGCAGTTGAAAGTTCCTTTACCAGAAGGGTCTGGGCTGTATCATAGAGCTTTCGCTCTCCGAAAGAAAGATCCTTTGTAAGCTTTAAAAGATAAAGATCCCTGAAAACCTCTGCCACATCATAGAGCGAACCGGTTTTAATTTTATCCATGTAATCCCTGTATCTGCGGTTCCATGTCTGGCTGTCAACAGGCACATCTTTCTTGTTTCTCATGAACTCATAAATCTTGGGAACTTCCCGTTCGCTTATAACATCCCTTAACCCGACCGAATCCACATTCCATGTCGGGATCATTATAACCATGCCGTTTTCCAGAACTTTTATGATATAGAAATCGTGCTTTTCGCCGTTTACAATCTTGTTTTCAATAGCTTCGATTCGCCCTACCCCGTGCGCCGGATAGACGGCAAGATCGCCCACATGGAACTCACGCACATCTTTTCTTTTAACCTGCACCTGCACTTTAACCTGTTTACCGTTTATTTTTGGGCTCATATTATTATTTGACAAACTCCATCATGCGAAAGATTATTAAAAAAGCGTCTATTCTTATTTCAAAACAGATTTTATTTTTAACATACTTTTCGTAAACATGCAAATAAAAAAGGGATTGGCGACATCAGGACTCGCCAATCCCTTATTTTATAGTATTCTCCGTTTAAGCCCGTCAGGAATAAGTTGTGGATTTTTCGTTAAACCTGTTCATCCCTTCCGTTATTCCGTCGCTAATAACCGTAACAACAGCATCCCGGACCGTTTGTATTATGCGGTCAAGATCATCTTTTTCCTTATCGCTGAATCTTCCCAGGACATAGTCGGAAACATTGATTCCGGATTCCGAACGCCCGACACCTATGCGGAGCCTTGGAATATCATCTCCTCCAAAAGCATCTATTAAAGATTTTATGCCTTTGTGGCCTCCATGCCCTCCTTTTACATTTATCTTCAATCTTCCGAAGGCAAGGTCAATGTCATCATAAATGACCAACATATCCTCGCGTAATATTCTGTAAAAATTTGAAAGGTTTTGAACCGGTGGACCGCTCCTGTTCATGTAGGCCATCGGCTTTGCCAGAACAACATCAGCTCCTTTTATCATCCCGCGTCCATATACGGTTTCGAACTTTTTTTTCTCAACCGGAATCGAAAATGACTCTGACAATGCATCAATCGCCATAAAGCCCGCATTATGACGGGTTTTGGCATATGTATCTCCGGGATTACCCAGTCCTGCAACCAGGCGAACTCTTTTATCTGGCATAAATAATTCTGTTAGTTATTCCTTCCCGCCGGCCTTTGTTTCTTCCTTGGCTTCGGTTTCTTCTGCAACCTCGCCTTCCTCTTCAGCGACCTTTTCTTCTTCAACCTTGGTCGCGAGAACAGTTACAACCGTATAATTCACATCCACAGGAATCTCAACTCCTTCAGGAAGCGCAATGTCGCTGACATGTATTGAATCGCCAATATTAAGTTCTGTGATATCAATCTCTATTGTCTTAGGAATTCCGACAGGTAGACACAACACCTCAATTTCTCTCTGGATAACCTGAAGCATTCCGCCGAAATCAATACCCTTTGCAATTCCTCTGGTAACAACCGGAACTTTGGCCTTGATCTTTCTATCCATTGCAATTTCATAGAAATCAACATGCAGATATTTCCTTGAAACAGGATGGGTTTGCAATTCCTTGATCATGGCAGTTCTCGTATGTAGGCCGCCGTTTTGAATTTCGAGGTTCAATATGACCTGTCCTACATTCGATTTTTTTAATATATCCTCAAGTTCTTTGACTGAAACCGACAGTAAAACAGTCTCCTTTCCTGGGCCATATATTACAGCCGGAATTTCTCCCGAACGGCGCAATGCTCTGGCCGGACTGTTCCCCACAGATTCTCTTGTCTTTGCTTTAAGTTGTATAAATTCCAAAAGTATTACCTCCTTATTTTAGCTTCCATCCGGAAACTCAACTGTGTCTAAAACATGTTTGGCGTTAAAAGATCGAATTTCACAATTCGAATTTCATACTTCGCTGTCCGATATTCTGCCGCTTTGTCCTTCTTAGTCTCTGGTCTTTGGTTTCCTGCCACTTGAACCCCTGATCCCTTGAATCCTCGAATCCTTTATTTCTACACAAACAGAGAGGTCACCGAATCTCCGTTATAGCTGCGGATTATTGCTTCTCCGACCAGTTTTGATATCGACAGAACTTTTATTTTATCACATTTTGACGCTTCTTCCCTTAAGGGTATCGTATCCGTAACAACAACACTTTTTAAAGCCGAATCTTTTATACGCTGCATCGCAGGGCCGGATAAAACAGGATGTGAACAGCATGCATGAACTTCTTTCGCACCATTTCCGATAATTGCAGTCGAAGCCTCCGTAAGGGTGCCTGCCGTATCAACCATGTCATCAAGAATTACTGCGATTTTCCCCTTCACGTCTCCAATAACCGACATTGCTTTTGCCTTGTTTGGAGCCTCACGTCGTTTATCGATTATGGCCAGATCGCAATTCAGACGTTTTGCATAAGCCCTTGCCCTTTCAGCACCTCCTGCATCCGGAGAAACTATAACAAGGTTATCCCGAAAAGTTGATTTTATGTAATCGATAATAAACGGAGCAGCAAACAGGTTATCGACAGGAATATTAAAAAAACCCTGAATCTGTCCGGCATGAAGATCCATTGTTATTACCCTGTTGGTTCCCGCAACAACTATAAGATCTGCGACCAGTCTGGCGCTTATCGGAACACGCGGAGCGACCTTCTTATCCTGCCTTGCATAACCATAATATGGAATAACAGCAGTTATTCTGCGGGCCGAGGACCGTTTGAATGCGTCAATCATAAGCAGCAACTCAACAAGGTTGTCATTGACAGGAAAACAGGTTGATTGAATTACAAAAATGTCCTTTGCTCTGACATTTTCATTTATTTCTATCTGTATCTCCCCGTCACTGAAGGTTTTAACCTTGGCTCCGCCCAGCGGAACTTTTAAATAATCACAAATTTTATTTGAAAGATCCGGATTTGAGTTTCCCGAAAAAATCACATAGTCATTCATTTTTATCTCTTTTTTATTGGTTAATCCGCCTGCTCTCCTGGTTGGGGCGGGAGGATTCGAACCTCCGGATGCAGGAACCAAAATCCTGTGTCTTACCGCTTGACGACGCCCCAGTGTCCTACCTCTGACCCTTTGCTCTTCTTAATTTCTGGTTGACCATTCGCTTCGCTCATTTCCGAATATCGAACATCGTACATCAAAAAGCGAAATTCGAAGTTCGATGCCCAGTTTTTATTGTCCCTCGACCCCTTTCTTTTCACTTTGTGCCTTTGTGCCTCTGCCCCTTTGCCACTTCTTTCTCAACATATTGCATCAACAACAAAAACTCTCCACCTGCGATTTTGCGAAAGGACAGTCCCTGCATTGATTGCGCTGTCATTATCGGGAAAAAGGCCGAATACAGAAGCCCCGCTTCCTGACATTAAAACACCTGCCGCTCCTTGTTTAAGAATGGCCTCTTTAGCCTCATTAATTTCAGGATATTTTGAAATAACAGCGGATTCGAGATCATTGCAAAGAAGCTTGGCATCAAATTGCTGTATAAAAGCAGATTCTCTAAGATTATTTTTACAATTTGTCAATCTCAAATTCAGATTATTATATACCTCCTTCGTTAATACCCCAAATCCCGGGAATACAATCAGTATCTTATAAGGCAGTTTCAGAGGATATTCCTCCAGCTTTTCACCTATTCCGGTTGCTAAAGCAGGTTTTTTATACAAAAAAAAAGGAACATCAGCCCCGATTTCGAGTCCCATGGCCATTATCTCTTCAACGGGGAAAGGATTGCCGAACCATCTGTTTAAACCCGATAGGACAGCAGCGGCATTGCTGCTGCCTCCACCAAGTCCCGCTCCTGCCGGAATATTTTTTTCAATATGTATCCTTACTCCTTCGTTTTGCCTGAATTTCCTGAAAAAAAGATACGCAGCCTTCAGGGCATGGTTCCTTTCATCACAAGGAATTTCAGGATCAGTGCATGTAACAGATGCAATGCCTCCGCCAAAATCAAAAGATATAATATCATAAAGGCTCACACAGCACATTAAAGATACAATATCATGGTATCCATCCGGTCTTTTCCCGGAAACATGCAGAAACAGGTTTATCTTTGCAGGCGACAATATTCTCAAATAACGACTCTTTCCCTGGTGCCTCTGTGCTCTTGCCTCTATTAGTTTCTGGTCTCTGGTTCATGGTTCGTTATTCGATTAACTATCCACGATTATCGATCTTTCCCATGACCCCCTGGATCCTCGAATCCTTTGTCTTTATCCTTTACACCTTACGTCTTTTCCTCCGCTCGTACATCGATATTCCATTTTCGATACCCGTCTTACGCTTTTTCACTCCTCACTTCGTCAGCTTGGCAATAAGAAATCCTACCTTCGACCTCCAGAGGAAAATATAAAAGGATTCGCCTTTTTTTATCTTTCCAATGGCTTCAGCATAATCTTTTACCGATTTTACAGCCTGACGATTAACCTCTCTAATTATGTCACCCGGTTCTATCCCAGCTTCGGCACCTTCCCCGCCTGAATCAACCCCGACAACAATTATACCCTCTTTTTCAGTTATGCCAAAACGTTTGGCAATCTCAGGTGTCAGATTAGCAACCCGGATGCCTGTTTCATCCGGTTGTCCTTTCATTGAATCTCCTGTGGATGCAATTTTTTCATCCATTCTTTTTGCTACTTCCACATTAAAAGTCTTTTCCTTTCCATCACGCAATACACTGATTTTAGCAATTTTGCCCACTCCTATATCAGCAACCATTTTTAAAAGGGTCCTTCTTGATTCAATTTTTTGGCCGTTAATCTCAACGATGATATCCTTTGGCCTGATCCCCGCTCTATCAGCAGGATCTCCCGGGATAACGTCTGAAACGAGGACGCCTTTCCCATCTTTAATTCCCATATATTCAGCAAGATCGGACGGAAGATCCTGGATTGTCACGCCAAGCCATCCCCTTGTAACATCTCCGTATTTCTTCAATTGTTCAACGATTCCCTTAACCTGATTTATCGGGATCGCAAATCCGATGCCCTGTCCGCCTGCTATTATGATCGTATTGACGCCAATAACCTCTCCGCTCATATTTAATAGCGGACCGCCGCTGTTGCCCGGATTAATAGAAGCATCAGTTTGAATGTAATCATCATAAGGACCAGAGCCTATTACACGTCCTTTCGCGCTTACTATCCCTGCTGTAACTGTATGCTCAAGACCAAACGGACTTCCTATCGCAAGAACCCACTGCCCTACCTTCAGGGCATCCGAATCGCCTGTTTTTAAAACCGGGAGATCATATCCCGGTTTTATCTTGATAAGCGCAAGATCAGTATTGGGATCAAGTCCGACAGTTTCGGCTTCAAATTCCTTCTCGTTTTTTAATATAACTTTTATTTTATCGGCATTTTCCACAACGTGATTATTTGTAACTATGTAACCATCTTTATCAATTATAAATCCTGAACCAAGGCTCCGCTGTTTAAATTCTTTCGGTTGATTCTGATTAAAGAATTTATTAAAAAAATCCTCCATTGAGTCATCTTCACCGAACGGTCCTTTGTGAAACTGTCGGAAAATATTTCCTGTTTTCTCGGTTCTAACCGTCCTGATATTTACTACTGCCGGACTGGCCATTTCCGCCAATTCACTGAAACTTTCAGGAATCATCATGACCCCAGCCGGTTTTGACCCTGTAACAGACGGAACCATTCCTGCAAGTGAACTGCCAGATCCGCCTCTTTTTGCCTTGTCGTCCGAAACAGAATTGAAACATGAAACACCTATAATAACCATTACGAGGAATAAAACCATGAAAACGGCTCTTCGCCGCGTAATTGAATTTATCAATCTATTTATCCACATATAAATCTCCTTCACTTCTTTTCCTTCACATAGATTATCCTTAAATCATAAAGTATGTTTTTCAGCATGCTTTCTTCGTCTTTGGATAAATTTCCCTGTGTTTTTTCTTCAAGCAAACACAGGATATCGATAGTCTGTTTTGCCATAGAAAGATTAATTTCTTTTTTTCCGTTAGCTGGATTATCAAGAATACCGAGATTCACCAGAGCAGATGCATTAAGAGACATGATAAAGGTTGGAAAATTAATTTCAGGCAAACAGGCCTCCGCCTCTTTTGCATCCGATTTTCCTGCCGTAGGAACCTCTTCTTTCGGCTCCTTTTTTGTTGTCTCCTGAGTATTCTCCTTCTCTACTTTCTCCTTATCCGGATTTTCCTGAGAAAAAATTCTCCGGTCTTTTATTATAAAGTCTTTTTTTTCTTCCGGCATATTATTCTCCTTTCGTGATTCGCGGTTCGACTCACACTTCACGACTAAAGACTTTCATCTTCAGCATTCACACCTTACGCCTTTCGTCCCAAGCTTTTTCCCTCTATAATTCAAGCGGTATCACGGTTTTTACAAGCGGAAGCGCTCTCAATTCCTCAAGAACAGGTTCGGGGATAGGAGAGTCGGTCTTGAGCAGAATAATATTTCTCTCTCCTTCTTCTTCTTGCCCAACCTGCATCCTTCCGATATTTATCTTGTGTTTGCCCAAAGTTGTTCCTATGCTGCCGATAGCGCCAGGTTTATCAAGATTGTGAATAAGGGCAAGATGTCCGCTTGGATGCATCTCAAGTCTGAAGTTGTTTATCCTTACGATTCTTTCATCTTTCTTCCCGAATATAGTGCCTGCTATCGTAACCGGTTTATCTGAGGTAACTCCCTTAACGGTTATAAGATTTGTAAAATCCTCTGATTCGGCGCTTGTCGTTTCCGTTACCTTTATGCCTCTCTCCTTTGCAATGAAATTAGCATTTACGAAATTCACATCATCCTTGACTATGGGCACAAGTAGGCCTCTTAAAACAGCAGTCGTAACCGGAGACATGTCAAGCCCTCCGAAATCGCCTGTGTACTCTATAATGATTTCTTTTAGAGGCCCTGATGAAAGTTGGGCAAGAAGGCCGCCCATCTTGTCTGCAAGGGAAAGAAACGGACCGATTTTTTTCAGAAGTTCTCCGGTAATCGAAGGAACATTAACAGCATTTACTATTGTGCCGTTCTTTAAGTAGTCAATTATCTGGCCTGCAACAGCAGAAGCAACATTTGCCTGAGCTTCCTGTGTTGAAGCTCCGAGATGCGGTGTGCATATTACCCTGTCCAGCTCAAACAAAGGAGACATTCCCGGCGGTTCTTTCTCAAAAACATCCAGCGCGGCCCCGGCAACCTTACCTGATTTTAAGGCGTCATAAAGGTCGGCTTCATTTATAATTCCGCCACGGGCACAGTTAATTATCATGACTCCGTCCTTCATCTTGTCAAATGCTTTCTTGTTAAGCATGCCCAAAGTATCCTTTAATTTCGGAACATGGACGGTAATATAATCGGACTTTCGATATAATTCATCAAGGGAGACACCCGTATATCCTGCCTTTTCCACCCTTTCAGGAGTCACAAACGGATCGTAGACTATGACCTGCATTTTAAGACCACGGGCACGGTCCGCTACAATGGAGCCTATCTTCCCGAGACCAATAATCCCAAGAACTTTTTTGAACAGCTCGCGGCCTTCAAGGTTCTTCTTTTCCCACTTTCCCGCCTTGAGTGAAGACGTACCCCATGGGATATTTCTTGTAAGAGCCATCATCATGGCAATTGCGTGCTCGGCGGTTGTGATAACGTTTCCTCCCGGAGTATTCATTACAACTACCCCGTGCTTGGTAGCAGCAGGTATATCAACATTATCAAGACCGATTCCGGCACGACCTACTACCTTCAAACGTTTAGCAGCGCTTAAAAGATCCGCCGTAACCTTTGTGGCGCTTCTTATCACAAGGGCATCATACTCACCTATAATGTTTTTCTGATCTTCAGGAGATAACCCCGGTTTGACATCAACGTCAATCCCCTCTTCCTTACGAAACATCTCAATGCCAATTGAATCCAGATTGTCACTTACAAGTACTTTCATGATTTTCCCCTTTCAGTCTATTTACCTTTATGAAAATGCGATAAATCCAAAAAATATTATCAGCCTGTTTGTGGGTTTTTCAGCCTTAATTAGAAAAAAATTAGTATCGATTAAACAACTATTTATAATTATGTTAACGATGTGTTTTTACGGTAGAATATAAGGTATCTGTTTCCGATTGTCAAATTCCCGTAAAACAAGTGGCAGGCAATAGTCGTTAGAGAATACTATGCCAACTGCCTGTTGCCCTTTTCGTGCCTCTCAGCTAAAGCCTCACGCCTTACAACTTTCCCTTTTCCGCTCTTTCTGCATCATATAATCCCGGATTTTTTGAGAAAATATTCAATATCTTCCCAAAAAAGAAGAGGGTCTGGCGGACAGTCATTATGCCCGCAATCATAGGCGATCATTTTACTGTTTCGAGCCGCCTTTGAAAGTCCAACCCCATGGCTGAACGGAATAATCTCATCCCTTTTACCGTGTATAATCAATACAGGCCCTGAATAGGCCTTGACCGCCTCAAGATTGTCAAACGGATCACGCATCAGGAAACCAGGAACAAAATATTTTGGGGCAAAAGATCTAACACTTATAAATGTGGACATAATTATAAGTGCCGCACAAGGACGTATTTTCGAAAGAGCACAGACCGCTCCTCCCCCTATTGAGCGCCCGAGAAACACTATTCGGGAAGGGTCCACTCCATTTTCAGCCGTAATAAAATCATAAGCGGAAACAAACGAATCCGTAATGCTATTTTGAGACGGATAGCCTTCAGAACGACCATACCCTGGATATTCAACAAGCAGCACACCCACCCCAAGTTTCGCAAAACCCCTCAATTCTTCGGGCCAGAAATCTATCAATTCTCCGTTACCGTGGGCAAATATTACCGCAGGAGCAGGTTTGCCCGCAGAATCTGAAACAGGAGGCATATACCATGCTTCAACCTTGCCGGAGCCGGTTTCAAGAATAATCTTTTGAATTCCGGGAACCGGCACCTTTTCCTGCGCTATGTTTTCGATCATGTATCGCGGGAAAAGAACCTGTCTTTGCAAAATGAAAATCAGACCACAGTAAGCAAAATAGATAAGAACAAGCGCTGCAGCCAATTTGAAAATAATGTGCATCGGAAACACCCCTTTCCAGTTTAACGTAAAAACTATGTTGACTATACAGGATAAATAAATATATGCCAATAAAGAAGACCGGAGATCTTCGCATTAGATCTGACAGACAGCGCGCAGGATCTGTTTGTACGAAAGGATGAACTTATGAAAGATCCTTCAAACCGCAACGTATCGACACCAGAAGATATTCAAAGGATCGCGACAGCTTTTCAGCAGAGTCGGGTTCTTTTAACCGCTGTTGAACTTGACCTTTTTACTGCTATCGGGAACAAAAGCCTCTCATCTGAAAATATTGCATCAAAAATCGGCACAGGCTTCAGGGCAACAGACAGACTGCTGAATGCACTCTGTGCAATTGGTCTTGTTTCAAAGAAAAATAAGCTTTTCTCAAATACACCTTCTGCTGTAAAATTTCTGATTAAACATAAAAAGAGATACATGGCCGGCCTTATGCACACGGCCGGTTTGTGGAAAAAATGGCACACTCTCACAGATGCGGTAAAAAAGGGAAGCAGGACTACTCCGGACCCGATAAAAAAAAGAGATCCCGAATGGTTTGAGGCTTTTATTGCGGCTATGCACTACAGGGCCACTGCAAGCGCTTCCCGGATGATTGCCATGCTCGATCTTTCAACAGTATCAAGAGTACTTGATATAGGAGGTGGATCAGGAGCATATGCTATGGCTTTTGTCCGCGCAAGAAAAGAGATAACCGCAACGATATTTGATCTTCCGAATGTCATTACCCTTACAAAACATTATGTTGTCGAAGCAGGACTTCTTGACAGGATTAATTTTGCCAGCGGCGACTATAATAAGGATGTCTTTGGTAAAGGTTTCGATCTTGCTTTTATTTCAGCAATAATCCACATAAATTCCCCTGAAAAAAATCAGTCTCTCATGGATAAGGCAGCAAAAGCACTAAAACCGGGCGGCCAGGTGGTAATCCAGGATTTCATCATGGAAAATGACAGAACATCTCCGCCTTTTGGAACCTTTTTTGCCTTAAATATGCTGGTTGGAACAGAAGACGGGGATACCTACACGGAAGCGGAAGTGAAATCATGGCTTAAAAAATCAGGTTTTACAGGCATCCGGAGACTTGAGGAAGAAGGACCCGTCTCAACGATAGTCGCAAGGAAGAAAAAAATTACGGCTTTGTAAAAAATCATTCTGGTGTGTTGCGCTTCTTCTTTCTTCATTGCAGCGTACCAAAAAGTTCGCTTCATTCCTCAAGATTCGCGCGCCTTGCATAATGAGCTTTTTACTTTGCCGTTTGAATTTGGACTTCAAACACAACTTGTCAATTATGATTAACTCGTTGGAAGTCATATGCGAACGGATTTGAGATTTCTGGGAAACAGATTTTAAAGAACTGAGCGTTAAAAATCACAAGCCCTTGAGGTCGTCAGCCCAAACCTTCTTGTGATTTAGCGAAGTGATTTAAAAATCCCCAAAAAGTTTATTAAGAGAGCATATTAAGACTTCCAAATAGTTCAATATCCCCGATGAGTTTGTTGGAGGCCCAACAACAAATAATCTTACTCTGTTTTATCCTCATAGTCGCATAATTTCATTACCGGGCAATCCGGGCAAAGGGGTTTTCGTGCTTTGCATATCTCTCTTCCGAAATATATTAGATGCAGGCAGAAATCATTCCACTCTTTTTCCGGTATTATTTTCATAAGGTCAAATTCAATCCTGACAGGATTCTTATTAACCGACAGGTCAAGGCGCTGCGATATTCTTGCCACATGGGTATCCACCACAACTCCAGGAATACCGAAAGCGGCGCCAAGAACAACGTTTGCAGTCTTACGCCCCACCCCGGGAAGCTGAGTAAGCTTCTCAAGATCAGCAGGAACTTTCCCGTTGAATTTCTCAATAATAGCCTTTGAGCAGTTAATAATATTCTTTGCCTTATTACGGAAATATCCTGTCGGTCGTATAAGCTGCTCAAGAATTTCGGGGGGCGCAACTGCAAAATCATAAGGAGTTTTAAGTTTCCCGAAAAGCGCCTTTGTGACAAAATTTACCTGTTTGTCAGTGCACTGTGCTGAAAGGATTGTCGCGACAAGGAGTTCGAAAGGATTTGCATAATCGAGCTGAGTTCTGACATCAGGGTATCTTGATTTTAATATTTTTCTAATTTTTTCTGTACGTGCTGAGATTTTCATATTAGTATATATCCTTAAGTTTCTGACTGTTTCTTAAACAATATAATTATTACCACAACGGTCACGAAGAAAGAAATGGAATATATAATATTTTAAACTTCGTGTCCTTCGTGATCTTCGTGGTTTTATCAAATTATTAAGCTTTTACGACTTTTCATTTGTCCATCATAATTAATGGTTTCGTAAAATTTAAATTTATATACCATGATAAACTGCCAAAGAAAAGTGCGTGCATTAGGCCTCTGTTCAGGCGGACTTGACAGTATACTGTCAGCATTGGTTCTGCGCAGACATAATTTGGAAGTTGAGTGGATAACCTTTGAAACCCCGTTTTTTTCATCTGAAAAGGCGATAAAAGCCTCAAAAACAGCCGGCATACCCCTGACCGTAAAAAATATTACAGAAGAATACCTGGAAATGCTGAAAAATCCACATTGCGGATACGGCCGATACATGAACCCATGCATGGACTGCCACGCACTCATGTTCAGGATTGCAGGCGGTATTATGAAAGAAAGAGAATTTGATTTTCTTTTCAGCGGTGAAGTACTCGAACAGCGCCCCATGTCTCAGACATTATCTTCACTGCGTTACGTCGAAAAGCATTCCGGCTATGACGGATACATAGTAAGACCTTTAAGTGCAACAAGACTTCCTGTGACAATACCCGAAAAAAAGGGGATGATAAACAGAGAGTTTATGTTCGGATTTTCAGGAAGATCAAGAAAACCACAGGTTGCTCTTGCCGGAGAATTCGGAATTTATGATTATCCCAATCCAGCAGGCGGGTGTCTTCTGACCGATAAGGGATTCTCAAGGCGATTAAAGGATCTTTTTGAACACCAGGAATGTTTTTCCGAAAATGAACTAAATATCCTGAGATACGGCAGGCATTTACGTTTGAATAAAAACACAAAAATCATAGTCGGCAGGAATCAATCAGACAACGAGAATATTGAAAAGCTTTATAACCCGTCTACGGACATACTATTTAATGTAAAAGATTTTCCCGGCCCGACAACGGTAATGCCTATCGGAGGAAAAAGGGAAATTGTTATTCTTGCGGCATCCATTTGTGCAGGATACGGCAGAGTTCCGGAATATTCACAAATCGATATAACTGCGCAAACACCTGATGGAAATGAGACAATAAAGGTACTCGCAATTCCACCAGGAAAGATAAGACATCTTATAATATAATGGCTTTACAACTTATATGAGAATGCATGAGTCAGAATACAGAAGAAAATCAATACCATGGTTATCCTGGCTCCTGACTCCCGGCTCTTGTATTCTCATGCTGAGTTGTGCTTGCACCGGTTATGAGGGTTAGTTGGGAGAAAGGAGCCCGGGATTCCAGCTATATGCTTCTTGCGCGAAGCTGGCCGCATGCCGCCGATATATCCTCTCCCTTGCTTCTTCGGATTACAGTTGTATAATTTTTATTTATCAGAATTTCCTGAAAGGTTCTGATCGCAGTTTCTTCAGGCCTCCTGAATTCGCTCATTTCATGCTCATTAAACGGGATAAGGTTTATTTTTGACTTAACAGGCCGGAGCAGCTTTGCCAGACGTTTTGCGTCATCGGAAGAATCATTTATACCCTTTATTAATATATACTCAAACGTTATCCTTTTTCGAGGTTTCAGGTCATATATCCGGCATGCTTCAATCAGCTCTTCAATGGGATACTTGCGGTTGACCGGCATAAGCATGTCTCTGGTTTTATTCTCGGATGCATTCAATGATACAGCCAGATTCACATTTGTATCCTTTCCAAGATTCTCAAGGAGAGGAACAAGGCCTGCTGTTGATACAGTAACCTTTCGTGATGAAAAACCGAGGCCTGCATCATCTGAAGTAATCGTATCTATTGCATTTGCAACATTCCTGTAATTAGCAAGCGGTTCCCCCATCCCCATGAAAACAATGTTTGTAAGGCGAGAAGTATCTTCAAGATCATTTTGAATATCGCGTACCTGGGAAACTATTTCACTCTTTGTAAGGTTCCGGATAAAGCCACCCCGTGCAGTCATGCAAAACCTGCATCCTTGGGCGCATCCAACCTGGCTTGATATGCATAGGGTATAATGATTTTTTTCAGGAATAAGTACGCTTTCGATATGATTTCCATCTTTTAATACAAACAGATATTTTTTTGAGCCGTCCTTTGATATCTCAATTCTCTTTTTTCCAAGACGGTCAAGGGTAAAGTTCTGCGAAATAAACTTTCTTATATCAAGTCCGATGTCCGTCATCTCCTCGAAAGTATCCGCCTGTTTCAAATATACCCATTTTAAAATCTGAACCGCCCGGTAGGTTTTAATCCCATTTTCATCAAGCCAGACAGCGAGCTCATCTCTTGTCGGTTCAGTTATGTTTGTTTTAACTTGTTGATTTATCATTTTTATATTATTAAATGATTTAAGGATTCAAGGATTGAAGATTCCTCGCAGCAAACTACGGGGAATCTTCAATCGTTTGTTTCCGTCTCTTTGTCCTTTCCGGATATCACGTTACGATTATTCTTGACATAACATCATTTTAAAATTATTTTCAAGATTTTAAATTAATTAAACACAGATCTTTGCACAACATATCCTTTTGGGCTGGCATACTTAATGCCGTCCCTTTAGCCAGGCGTTATGCAAAGATCTTAAACGGTATATTCATGTTTGAAAATTTAAGTGAAAAATTAAATAATATATTCAGACAGCTCAAAGGTCACGGTAAATTAACCGAAAAGAATATCGAAGAGGGCATGAAAGAAGTCAGGATGGCCCTTCTAGAAGCCGATGTTCATTATAAAGTTGTAAAGAAGTTTGTCGCGGATATAAAAGAACGTGCTCTCGGTCATGAAGTAATGTCCAGCCTGACCCCGGGCCATCAGGTCATTAAAATTGTTAATGATGAACTGACCCGGCTTATGGGATCGAAGCATCAGGACATAGATCTATCCGGACCGGTACCTGCGTCTGTTATGCTTGTAGGACTCCAAGGTTCAGGTAAAACCACAACGGCGGGAAAACTCGCAATTATTTTAAGGCAAAGAGGCAAAAAGCCGTTTCTTGTTCCGGCAGATGTTTATCGCCCTGCCGCCATAGACCAGTTGAAAAAGCTTGCGGAGCAGATAAGTGTTCCTGTTTTTGCGTCAACTACGGATTTGGATCCTGTTGATATCTGCGTTAGAGCAAGAATCGCCGCACTGAAGCAAGGCTGCGACACCCTCATTCTTGATACAGCCGGACGTCTGCATATCAATGAAGAGCTTATGGCGGAACTTGGCCGTATAAAGGATTCGGTTAAACCTTCCGATATCCTTCTTGTGGCAGATTCGATGACGGGTCAGGATGCCGTTAACATAGCAAAATCATTCGATGACGCTCTTAATATAGGCGGTGTTGTTCTTACAAAGATGGACGGAGATGCAAGGGGCGGAGCCGCTTTGTCCATCAAGGCGATAATCGACAAACCGATAAAATTTATCGGGGTAGGAGAAAAACTCAGCGCACTTGAGTCATTCCATCCGGATAGGATGTCTTCAAGAATTCTTGGAATGGGTGATGTTCTTACTTTTATAGAAAAAACCCAGTCTGTAGTTGATGAGAAAAAAGCAGTTGAGCTTGAAAAAAAGCTTAGAAAAAGTCAGTTTACGCTGGAAGATTTTCGCGACCAGATGGTACAGATACGCAAAATGGGATCAATCACGGATCTTCTTGGCATGATTCCGGGATTGGGCAACAATAAACAGCTTAAAAATCTCAAGGTTGACGAAACGGAACTGGTAAAAATCGAGGCAATAATCAATTCAATGACTCCCGGGGAACGGAGGCAATATACCATAATAAACGGCAACCGCAGGAAAAGGATTGCCATGGGTAGCGGAACTAGCGTACAGGATATAAACAGGCTTTTAAAAAATTATGCACAAGCTATGAAATTAATGAAACAAATAAATAAAGGTGGCATGCGCGGCATCAACCGTGGAATGTTGCCGTTTTAAAGGAGAAACTAAAAGATGGCGGTTAAAATCAGGTTGGCAAGGCATGGGGCAAAGAAAAACCCGTTCTATAGAATTGTTATTGCCGATTCGGAAAGCCCGAGGGATGGAAGATATCTTGAAGCGGTAGGCACATATGATCCGGTTGCAAACCCAGCAAAGGTTGCGCTCAAGGGTGAGCGTATAAAATACTGGATGGATCAGGGCGCCAGGCCAACAGATACGGTTAAAAATCTTTTGAAAAAAGAAGGCATTTAAGATAATCTAGGGATATATATTTTTTTATCCACCCTCATCCTCAACTGCAACTGCAAGCAAAGGAGATGGAGCCATGAAAGAGCTGATCTATTACATTGCGCAGGCCTTGGTTGACAATCCTGAACAGGTAACTGTTTCAGAAGTAGAGGGAAATCAAACCTCTGTTCTGGAACTTAAAGTGGCCAAAGAGGATCTGGGAAAAGTCATAGGCAAACAAGGCCGGACTGCAAGAGCAATGCGAACAATATTAAGCGCGGCTTCCGCCAAGGTAAAAAAACGAACTGTCCTGGAAATAATTGAATAATCCGTTGATTAATAATGGTTTTATTTCAATTGGAAAGATCGCAGGGACACACGGGATTAAGGGTACCGTAAAAGTTTATTCCTATGCAGAGTCATTCTCTGTTTTTAAGACAGGAATCACGATTCTTGTAAAAAATCCGAATGACGAAACAGTTAAAGATTATAGTGTGAAATGGTCTGCGCCGCATTCCCGTTTTGTCCTTTTATTGCTTGAAGGAATAGACTCGCGGGTTTTGGCGGATAATTTGAAAGGATCTGAACTTTTTATCAAAAAGGCGGATCTTCCTCAACTTGACGATGATACTTATTACTGGATCGACATAATAGGTCTTTCAGTTTATGCCTCGGACGATAAATATATCGGGCGTGTCGAATCCATAATTCAGACTGGCGCCAATGACATATACGTTGTAAAAGACAAAGAAAATAAAGAAGTCCTGATACCGGCAATCGAATCTGTTGTTTTGAATATTGATATTGTTGAAAAAAAAATGAAAGTCAATTTACCTGAAGGCTTGTAACGGCTCCCGGATGAAATTTGCAGTCCTTACCATTTTTCCGGAAATGTTCGATTCATTCTGGACATATGGAATAATAAAAAAGGCGATAGCTGAAAATCATATTTCAGTATCAACTGTCAATATAAGGGATTTTGCCGAAGGCAGGCATAAAACAACAGATGACAGGCCTTTCGGGGGCGGATGCGGCATGGTTATGAAACCTGAACCGCTTGCAAACGCTATCCGGATGGCAAAAGAACTGATCCCGGATTCAAGAACGGTTCTGTTAAGCCCTCAGGGAAAAGTTTTTGATCAGAAATCCGCTCAGGAATTTGCAGAATCGGAAGGATTGATTTTTGTTTGTGGCAGGTATGAAGGAATCGATGAACGAATATGCAGTGATTTCATCGACGAAGAAATATCTTTAGGGGATTATGTAATGACAGGCGGTGAACTCGGAGCAATGGTAGTCATCGAAGCTGTAACCAGACTGATTCCCGGAGTTCTCGGAAGCGCAGACTCGGCCATGCAGGATTCTTTTTCCGGCAGCCTTCTTGATTTTGGCCATTATACAAGACCGAGAGATTTTGAAGGATCGAAAGTTCCCGATATACTGACCTCCGGCAATCATAAGGATATTGAAAAGTATAGGCTTGAGGCTTCAATGATTCGCACATTCTTAAAGAGGCCGGATCTTCTTGAAAACAGAGCTCTTTCAAAAAAAGAAATTGAGATACTGAAAAAATGGTGCCGCGATATTGAGAAAATTATTGAAACCCAATCTTTACGTGGCTCTGGTACATTATCCGGTAATTAATAAATCCGGAAACATTATAACCTCTGCCGTAACAAACCTCGACCTGCACGACATGGCAAGGGTATCAAAAACTTACGGGGTAAAAAAATTTTATGTGGTTACACCGCTTGAAGACCAGAAAGAGCTCACCCGGGAAATTATTTCTCACTGGACAAGCGGAATAGGATCAGTTCTGAACTCTGACAGGCGGCAGGCTCTTGAACTTATATGCATAAAGGACTCTGTAGATGCTGTCCTGGATGATATAAGCACTGATGGCAAGGGTTATCCGAAGACGGTTGTAACAAGCGCAAAGGATAGTCCTGGTTTCATTACATATCCGGAATTAAGGGGAATGCTTGAAGACTCTAACCCTTATCTTCTTATTTTCGGAACCGGATGGGGACTTGCCGAAGAAATAGTTTTAAAAGCAGATTATATGCTTGAACCGGTTAGAGGCAATACCGATTATAACCATCTTTCGGTAAGATCAGCCTGTTCAATTATCCTGGACCGACTTATTAGTAAGTAATAGATTATTTTCTGTGTTTTTCTACCCCTCAAGGGGGTACCGAAAAGAGTGGCGGGAAATAATCTCGTAAACCTGTTTATCCTGTTTATCGGAGTAAGGGGTTGAAAAAAACATAAATTTCTGCCAGAAGGATTTTTAGTCTTACCGGCTGATACAGCTTAATAAGAATATCAGCCTGAGATTAGAGATAATCAGTTAGCTACCATCGGCTGAAGCTGATGGCTTGAGGGGTTTCCCCAAAATCCCCGAGAGGGACAATAAATTTAATTAGTTAGGAGATTATAAATGGACCCGTTAAAGCAGTTGGAACTTGAAACCATGAGGCTTGATCATCCTGAATTTACTACAGGTGATACGATTAAAGTATATGTCAAAATACGAGAGGGTGAAAAGGAGCGTATCCAGGCTTTTGAAGGAGTTGTTATCGGCAGACACAATGGAACATCCAATTCTACCTTTACCGTAAGAAAAGTTTCTTATGGTGTAGGAGTTGAACGTGTTTTCCCTCTTCATTCACCGGTTATTGACAGGATTGAAGTTCAAAGCCACGGCCGTGTCAGGCGCGCTAAAATTTATTACCTGCGCAACCTGAGAGGCAAAGCCTCAAGATTAAAAGAGCGCCGTTAGAATAACGACTGCTATTTATCCCAAAGCGCAAATCCTAAAAGAAGAAATATTTCCCGGCTTTGCGGCTTTATGTAAAAATATTCGCAATAAAAGCTGATCCATGGAAAATGACCTGTTGGCATATGAAATGGACGCCTGTGAAAAAGGCTATGCGAAGATAGCGGGCATAGATGAGGCCGGCAGGGGGCCTATTGCCGGCCCGGTTGTTTCAGCAGCGGTAATTATTCCGCTATCATCATATATAGAAGGTGTTACAGATTCAAAGCAGCTGACACCGAAGAAACGTGATCTGCTGTACAAAAAAATATATGAACATGCCGTTTCCGTCGGTATAGGAATAGTGGATCCGGCAGAAATTGAGCGTATAAATATTCTTAAAGCATCGCTCCTTTCCATGTCAATGGCAGTTCAAAACCTTTTACCGCAACCCGATTTTCTTCTTATTGACGGAATTTTTCAAATCCCCTATGCTCTCCCGCAGAGAGCTGTCCCGCATGGCGACTCTCTCAGCTTATCTGTTGCAGCAGCTTCAATTATTGCAAAGGTTACACGGGACAGACTCATGGAAAAGTATCATTACGAATACCCCGAATACGGATTTGATAAACACAAAGGATACCCAACTAAAAAACATAAAGAAGCGGTCCGCAGATTCGGATGCTGCCCGATTCACAGGAAAAACTTTAAGGGAGTTAGAGAGACTTTGTAAATAATAACTATTCAGGAGACAGGATACAGAATTCAGAAGCCGGAATAAAGGGATGCCAACTAAAGATTTTCAAGACATATGGGCTGACTTCCCAAACCAGGAGAGTTGTGATTTCTATTCCGGCTGATATAGTTGAAACATATATACCGCTTTTATTCTGACTCCTGACTTCTGACTCCTGAATAGTTACTATAAACCCATACCTTGACCCGGTTTAAGACCTTAAGATACACAAAGGTCATGTCCAGCCCCGGAGGAGTGTAGTATATGCCCTCAAAAGACCAGCAATTCGGAAAAGAAAGCGAATCAACGGCTGCGAGGTATCTTAAAAAGAAGGGATACAAGATTATTGAACAGAATTACAGGACAAAGCTTGGAGAAATCGACATAATTGCAAAGGAAAAAAACACCATAGTCTTTGTCGAAGTAAAATCGAGGAAATCAGCCAGCTACGGAAATCCAAAATATGCTGTAACCCCGAAAAAAATGAGGAAGATATCTATGGTTGCTCTCTATTTTTTAAAAGTTACCAATCAGAGCAGTTCAAAAGCAAGATTTGATGTGGTTTCCATAAGCCACGGAGGGGAAGATCCTCAAATCGAGATTATAAAAAATGCCTTCGACCTCGCCTACAAATGATGCCGGATTAAATGCCGCACCCGGAACTCTCTACGTAGTTGCGACTCCGATAGGAAACAGGGATGATATTACCTTAAGAGCCTTATCGGTTTTAAAAGAGGCCGATCTTATCGCAGCGGAAGACACACGCCATACGGGAAAATTTTTATCCCTGCACAATATCAAGGGGCATTTAATATCATATCACGAATATAATGAAAGAGAGAGAACTCCAGGCCTCGTCAACAGGCTTAAAAACGGATTATCAATAGCTCTTGTATCAAATGCCGGAACCCCTGTCGTTTCCGACCCCGGATATCGCCTGATAAAAGAAGCCATTGCAGCCGGAATAAACATAGTACCCGTTCCCGGAGTATCTGCTGCTGTTGCCGCCATATCTGTATCGGGTCTTGCGACGGATTCATTTATCTTTATCGGCTTCTGTCCCAAAAAAAAGGAAAAGCGCCTCGATTTGCTCAGAGACCTGCATAAAGAAAAAAGAACGGTTATATTTTACGAATCACCAAGGAGAATCCTGCGGCTTATTGAAGAAATTAAATCAGTAATGGGTGAAAGAGATTCAGTTCTATCCCGAGAGATAACGAAGCTGCATGAAGAATTTATCAGAGGAACTCTGTCTGAAATCATAACTGTTTTAAAACAGCGTTCAGAAATAAAAGGCGAGTGCACGCTTCTAGTATCAGGCTTTGAAGAAATAGAGATTTCTTCTCCGGACTTAGTCACCAAGGACTTGAAGGCAAGCATACATTCAAATGAAAAACCCCTGTCTGTTCTTGCAAAAGAAACAGCAAAAAAATTCGGCCTCTCCAGAAAACGGGTATACGAAGAGGCTTTGAGGATAAAAAATGAGCAATCTTGATCCAATTTTTTCACCAAAATCGGTAGCTGTTGTCGGCGCCTCCACAACACCGGGCAAAGTGGGACACGATATTTTCGCAAATATTTTAAAAGGAGGATATACCGGAACACTTTATCCCGTAAACCCTTCGGCAAAATCGATTTTAAGCGTAAGGGCTTACCCGGGCTTGACTGAAATACCTGACGACATAGACCTTGCAATGATAATTTTGCCCCCGGCTGCGGCGGTTAAAGCGGTTCACGAGGCGGTTGAAAAAAAGGTTAAAGGCATTGTAATCGTCTCTGCCGGTTTCCGTGAAGTTGGCAAGCACGGGCTTGAAATCGAGAATGAAATCGTTTCGGTTTGCCGTAAAGCCGGGATCAGAGTTGTAGGCCCCAACTGTCTTGGCGTAATCAACCCCAACCCTCTGGTCGGTCTTAATGCCAGTTTTTCGGCGCGCATGCCTAAATTCGGAAATATATCATTCATTTCTCAGAGCGGCGCACTTTGCACCGCGGTGCTCGATTTTGCCGCGGACAGGGATTTCGGTTTCTCAAAGTTCATTTCAATAGGAAACAAGGCTGATGTTGATGAACTTGATCTTCTTGAATACCTGCACCAGGATGCGGAGACCGAGGTAATAATGATTTACCTTGAAGAGCTCCGCCGCGGACCCGAATTCATTGATGCTGTTAACAAAATAACTTCGGGAGATTTCAGGCCTACACCGGTCATAGCTATAAAATCGGGCCGAACAGGCGCAGGCGCTCTGGCCGCCGCATCCCATACAGGTGCCCTGGCCGGCACGGAAGCGGTATATGACGCTATTTTCAGGCAGTCGGGCATAATCCGTGCAGAATCAATCGACGAGCTCTTTGATTTTGCAAGTGCTTTTGCCTATAAAAATGAAAATGAGGTCGGAAAACTCAGAAGGAAGGTTCCGACAGGCAACAGGGTTGCCATTGTCACAAATGCAGGCGGTCCGGGTATCGTTGCAACCGACATGACGGTTTCATCCGGCTTGGTGCTTGCGAAATTTTCTGAAGAAACGGTTGAGGCGCTTACAAGTCATCTCCCTACGACGGCCAATGTCCACAACCCTGTAGACATTATAGGTGACGCAGCCCAGGACAGATATGAAAACGCGCTCGCTGCCGTGATAAGGGATGAGGGTGTCGATGGAGCTCTTGTCATACTTACCCCTCAATCAATGACAAACGCCCTCGGCACTGCCGAAGCTATCGCAAGAATCGCAAGGCGTTCCAGCAAGCCGGTTCTCTGCTGCTTCATGGGCATTTTTGACGTATCCGCGGGAGTAAAATACTTACAGGAACATGGAATCCCGGTTTTCAGATTTCCTGAAAACGCCGCCAAATCACTTGGAGCTCTCTATCAATATTCAACATGGCTTAACCGGCAGCAGCTGGCGCCATATAACCTCAAACACAACAAGGAATGTGCGGCTGCAATCATTAAGAACTGTATTGCCGAAGGCAAATTTAAACTGGGAGAGATTGAAGGAGGGAAGCTGCTGGAATGCTACGGATTTAAGGTTCTTACTGCCGGACTTGCAAAAACAAGGGATGAAGCCGCAGAAATTGCCGAAAAACTTGCCTTCCCTGTTGCAATGAAGATTGTTTCTCCTCAGATTCTTCACAAATCTGATGCTGGCGGAGTGGCTCTCGGGATCGGGGACAGGGAAAATGTGTTGAAAATATTCGATGAGCTGATCAAAAGGGCTATTAAGTTCGACCCCAAAGCCGAAATCAAAGGAGTCCTGATTCAAAAAATGGCTAAAAAAGGCGAGGAAGCCATTCTTGGAATGAACAGGTACCCGATATTTGGCCCGTTGCTGATGTTCGGACTAGGCGGAATATTTGTCGAGCTTTTCCAGGATGTAGTGTTCCGCCTTGCTCCTGTGGGCAGAAACTCCGCGCGCAGGATGGTTCGGAGTATAAAAGGACACAAACTTTTCAGGGGATTCAGGGGAAGACCGGTCTGCGATATTGAATCTCTAGAAAAAGCCATTGTCAGCCTTTCGGACATGTGCCTGAATCACCCTGAAATACTGGAAATGGATATAAACCCTCTTCTTGCCCATGAACAAGGCTCAACGGTGGCCGATTGCAGGATAATTTTAAGTGAAGCAGACGATAAAAAATAAAGTTTTATTTCCGGTCATTCTTGAAGTGCCTGAATATGAAAAAAATCTTAAAGGAAGAAAGAAGGTTGAAGCATTAAGCGCCCTTGCAAGAGTTGCGCTCGAAATTTCTTCCGTCAAAAGCGGAGTCAATCTTGGCTGTATAAAAAAAAATGAGGATGGTGTACCTGTCCCTTTTGACGGCAATTTCTGGTCCGTCACTCATAAAACCGAATATGTGGGGGGAGTAATTGCGCAGATGGAAACAGGCATTGATATTGAAAAAATCAAGCCCTGCTCAAAGGCCCTATGCAACAAAATTGCCGGGCCTCAGGAATGGGCCCTTTCGGATTCGGACAGAGAGATTCTTTTTTTCCGTTTCTGGACTTCCAAAGAAGCCGTATTAAAGGCAGCAGGGACAGGAATAAGCGGCCTTTCGGGATGCCGCATTGAAAAGATATTATGCGATAATTCCCTTATCGTAAATTTTAATAACAAAATATGGGAAATAAAGCACTATTTGTTCAGCGACCACATTGCGTCCGTTGTAGCCAATGGCTTTGATATTGAATGGACTCTTGTGAACCGAAACAGCATCCTTGCTGTGTAGGGTAAAACATGTACCCGGTTTGTTTTGTAAACTGTGTTACCAGTTTGTACCCGAACGCATTCCCAGCAGCTTGCTGCTGGGAGCTTCAATGGGTTTTAACCCGATATTGAGTCATGAAAAAACTTACCCTCACACTTCTTAAAGAGCTGCTTGCAGTCAGCCGGTTAAGCCCGGAAGAAGGAATACCGGACTGGGCTTTAAAATCTCCCTTCCTGTCAGTCACGAGAGCAGGAGATGAGCTTTCCTTAGTAACAATTGCAGGTATTGTTCCCGCCGGTATATTGTCCGAAAATGGATGGCGGTGCATCAAAATCAAAGGGCCTTTAAACTTTTCAGAAACAGGAATTCTATCACTTCTTATTTATCCTCTTGCCGGAAGCAAAATACCCGTGTTTGTTATTTCAACATATGAAACCGATTACATCATGATAAAGAAAGAAAATCTCTCCGCCGTAATCAGCATTTTTTCAAAAGAAGGACATATTGTTGAAACGCAATAGCGAGAGCATTCATAAAAGCTTGCTGCGGGAAACTTCAATACGTTTGAGTCATCTTTCTTGACACGCAAGACACCTTTCACTTATAGTCGTGCTCCAAATTCAGAAGAGTTTACAAAAGCTTCAGGATTTTGTTTCTTACCGGAAGGATTGCTGCAGGCTGGATTATATTACAAAAATTATGATTATCGAATAGTTGAAGGAGAGCTTTAATGCAGGTCACTTTTTACGGAGCCGCAAGAGAAGTCACCGGATCAATGCACCTTATATCTGCCAATGCGGACAAGATCCTGCTTGATTGCGGAATGTTCCAGGGCCGCAGAAAAGACACAGAAGAGAAAAACAAATCGTTCCCTTTTGATCCCAAATCCATATTAAATACTATTCTTTCCCACGCACACATAGATCATTCAGGAAGAATTCCTCTCTTAACTAAAAATGGCTTTACCGGCCGCGTTATATGCACACGGGCAACTGCCGATGCCTGCGCATATCTTTTACTCGATTCAGCACATATACAGGAATCTGATGCTAACTACCTGAATTACAAATCCCTTCGAAACACCCTGTTCTCAAAGAACAATAATTCAGACCATAATAAAAGCAAAAGAAACAAAAGAAATGAAATCGCAAAGATGCTGAAGATCGAAGGAAATAAACTTAACATCAAAAATATAGCGGCATTGATAAAGGAAAATCATCTTGAGCAGATAAGACCGCTTTATACAATTGAAGAAGCTGAAAAGGCACTCCAGAGTTTCGATGGCTATCCCTATCGCGTGCCTGTTGAAGTCGGCCAGAACACCACCTGCACATTTTATGAAGCAGGGCATATTCTTGGATCTGCCCTCTCTTTAATTAAAATAAAAGAAAATGGGCGTCGCTTTACTGTTTGTTATACCGGCGATATAGGAAGATATGACAAACCTATAATAAAGAATCCGAATGCTCAGTTTCCCGAAGACGAAAAAGACTTAGACCTACTTATCATTGAAAGCACCTATGGCAATCGCGAACATGCACCCATAGCAGATTTAAAGCCTCAGCTTAAAAAAGTTATTAACGACACTGTAAAACGCGGAGGAGTTATAATCATTCCGGCCTTTGCATACGGAAGGACCCAGGAACTGCTGTACATTCTTCATGAACTGTATGACAAAGGAGAAACTCCGAAACTGCCTGTATATGTGGACAGCCCTCTTGCCTCGAAGATAACAAAAGTTTTCGGGGAACACCCTGAAGTTTACAGCAGCGAGACAATAGATACGTTTCTTTCAAAAGGGGAAAATCCTTTCTCGTTTCAACAGGTTAATTTCATTTCTTCCGTAGATGAATCAATGGCGCTCATGAGGGATAGCTCTCCGCATATTGTAATTTCCGCATCGGGAATGTGTGAAGCCGGAAGAGTTCTCCATCATCTGCGATACAAGGTTCATAATCCTAATAACACGATTCTCATAGTCGGTTTTATGGCCGAAAATACACTCGGACGACGTATTCAGGATTATGGAATCGCATATGAGGAATCCGGCAGGAAAGGTGAGGCTCCTGTTATCAAGATCTATAACAAAGAATATCCGCTTAAAGCCCGGGTTGTAAAACTCGGGGGTTTCAGCGCTCATGGCGATAAAAACGAAATGCTAAGATTTTTAAAAGAATCGGGCCTTCAGATAAAAAAAATAGCTGTTGTCCACGGGGAGGAAGAACAGGCGCTGTCATTTACAGATCTTTTGAAGGAAAAAGGATACTCCGCATTTACCCCGAAACCGGGCGATACTGTGAAGATTAATTGATATTAACCCCCGCAACAACAAAATTTAATTTTCAAATAATATAAGCCCTTATTCCGGTTGTTTCAGGAATTCCGGCCGTCGATTTACAGCCGGCGGCAATGCATGTATTTCCGTTAGGAAGGGGCATGTAAAGAAAGGAAAGATCTATGAGCGAAATAAGAATGACAGGAGAAATACGAACCGATTACGATTGCGAAACATCCGGCCTTCCGGCGGAAAGATGGGGAGAAGCTGTTTTCAGAATCGCCGATGAAGAGATCATATTAGAGGTAAGTATTGAAAAAAGTATTACGGTCGCAATTATGATAGGGGAAAATACGAGATGGAAAGGAACTCTCGAAGGCCTTAAGAATCTTTTGAAAAGTGAAATTAAAACTCGTTAGGTCTCGTCACATCATCTGCAAAGAGAGAAAGATCAGGTTGCATGCTATCCCCCGTCAAGGGGGAACTCCCTTTGGATCTTTTACAAAGTCATCAGCCGCAATTTTCTCAAATTGATCCTGTCCCAGTCCTTTCCGCCTCCGGTTTTAGGAGTTTCAATTATCTTGGGAATACCGGCAAGATGTTTGTCGTTCATGATTAATCTGAAAGCATCAATACCTATTTCTCCTTTTCCGATATGCTCATGCCTGTCAATATGCGAACCGAGGCCTTTTTTCGAGTCATTCAGATGGATAAGAAAAAGTTTTTCAAACCCGATTATTTTGTCGAACAGATCTGTTGTTTCAAGGTAGGATTCTTCTGTCCTGATGTCATAGCCTGCGGCAAAGATATGGCAGGTATCAAGGCAAACTCCGGTTTTATCCTTCCGGTTTATCTTCTCTATTATTGCATGAAGCTGTTCAAACGAGTGTCCTATTCCTGAACCCTGTCCTGATGTGGTTTCGAGCAAAAGGCGCGTCTTTATTTCCTGATTTTTTTCAAATATTCCATTTATGCTTTCAGAAATCCTGTCTATCCCTTTTTTTTCACCGTTACCCAGATGTGAGCCGGGATGAAGGACTACGAAAGGGATCTCAAGCGCCGATGATCTGATAAGCTCCTGTTCAAGGGCCTTACGGGACAGGAAATGGTTTTCGGAATCGGGTGCAGCAAGGTTTATAAGATAGGAAGCATGGGCGGCAATATCTTTAATTCCGGTTTCCTGCCTTGCCTTTTTAAACACTTCGATCTCTTTATCTGAAACGATACGTTCTCTCCAGGAGCGTGAGGTTCTGGTAAACATCTGAAGCGCCGGGCAATCGTATCTCTTTGCCTCGTACAAAGCCTCATGAAGACCGCCTGAAATGGAAAAGTGTGCGCCGAGAATGCATGTTCTTTTTTTCATTTTTACGAAACCCCGCTATTTTTTTTGTTTACTGTCAACCATTCACTATCAGCTCTTTACTGTCAACCATTCTGTACGCTTTTTTTGTTGACTACCTTTCTAATATCAATTAATGTTTATTTATCGAACGGTATTCGACAATATTATATTGGAGGAACAAATGTACAATGACTTGAAAGGGAAAACAGCTCTTGTCACCGGGGCCGGAAAAAGAACCGGCATAGGATATGCCATTGCCGGAAAACTGGCCGAATCAGGATGCAATATCATCATTGCGGATCTCGGCAAACCTGCCTCGCCTGGTGATCCTGTAAAAACGGGAACGACGGAAGAGATGGCGGAAATAGCAAAAAGCCTTCAAGACGAATTCGCCGTCAGCGCCATACCCGTAAATCTTGATGTAACGGACAAAGAATCAATTCTGAACATGATTTCCTCCGTTAAAGAACGCTTCAGCAACATCGATATCCTATGCAATAATGCCGGAGCTTCTTTCGGAGTGCCTAATACTGTTCATACATATGACGAAGACGCCTGGATGAAAACTATAGATGTAAATCTCCACAGCGTTTTCCGGGTCACAAGAGCCGTTCTTCCGATGATGTTCGGAAGGCAGGCAAGCATCATAAACACATCATCGAGAGCCGCAAAGGCGCCTCCGATATTCAACGGAGCATATGCAGTCGCAAAAGCCGGGGTTATAATGCTTACAAAGGTCATGGCAAAAGAGCTTGCCGGAGCAGGCATAAGGGTAAATGCCATATGTCCGGGACAGATAATGACGGACCTCGAAAAATGGCGTTTCGGGCTTGAAGCGCAGTTTTTTTCCTCCACAATTGAAGAGCGCGAAAAAGAGATGTGCAAAACCATACCGTTAGGACGCATAGGAAGCCCTGAAGAGGTTGGTAATCTGGTGGCTTTTCTTGCTTCAAATGCATCGTCATACATTACAGGCCAGCCAATCAATATTACGGGCGGACAACTCATGGAATTATAATTTGAGGGGCAAGGATTCAAGGGGTCGAGGGGCCAAGTGAAACGAAGTGAAGCATAAACACTCAATGGTGTACATACTGTCTGTTGAGACAAAAACACTTGAACCATTGAGTCCTTGCCCCCTTTAACTATTTTTAAAACATCAGGGAGGTTTCAAATGGGATCGGTAACAGGCGGCAAACTGGCGGCAGACGCGTTAATTGAAAAGAAAATCGACTATATTTTTACCTTAAGCGGCGGGCATATAACCCCTATATATCAGTATCTCGAAAATTCACCGGTTAAACTCTTCGATACCAGGCACGAACAGGCCGCAGTCTTCATGGCTGAAGCTTACGGGAGACTGACAAGAAAACCCGGTATTGCAATGGTTACAGCTGGACCGGGTTTTACAAACGCCTTATCCGCAATAGCAAATGCAAATATGGCAAATTCACCTCTTGTTCTGATCTCAGGTTGTGTCGGTGTTGAATGCATAGAAAAGCTGGACCTTCAGGATATGCGCCAGCTGCCTGTAATTGAACCCATGGTAAAAAAAGCCCTTGTCTGTCACAAGACGAACAGGATTCCCGAATTTATTGATCTTGCATACCGGACAGCCATAAGCGGGCGTCCCGGACCTGTTTATCTGGAATTGCCGGTAGACGTTTTAAACGCTTCGGTTGATGACGCCCAGGTTAAAAAGACAAATACCATTGTTGATTCAAGACCAGCCGACGCAACAAATGCGGCTAAAATCATAGAGATGATACAATCTTCAAAAAATCCGATAGTTATTGCAGGCAGCGGCGCATGGTATTCCGATGCAGGAAAAGAGCTTGTTGAATTTACTGAAAAAACCGGCATACCCGCATTTACATCAGCCCTCGGACGAGGGACAATCCCTGATACCCATCCGCTTTGTTTTGAATCATCACTTGCCATAAGACCAGGAGCGGCATTATTCGCAAACTTCAGCACAGACCTTGTCATATTTCTCGGCTCACGCATAAGCCTCTATTACATCTTCGGAGATCTTTTTCAAAAGGAAGCAAAGATAATCCAGGTAGACATAAAACCAGAGGAAATAGGGAGAAACCGTTCAATAGATCTCGGCATTACAGGAGATATAAAAGCACTCCTTGGCATATTAAACAGGCTCATTGATGAAAAGGGACTCAGCAAGTCACTGGCCAGCCGCTTCAGCGAATGGGTTTCAACGCTGAAACAGGCCGAAAAAGACGGAAAAGCCCCGTCAATGCCGAACTGGGAAAGCAACAACGTGCCGATTCATCCCCTGAGGCTTGCTCACGAAATCAATGACTTCATGAACAGAGAAGATGATATCGTTGTCGGCGATGGTGGCGATACACAGGTCTGGATGGGAATGACAAGAACAATCCGGCAGCCGGGCCATTACCTCGACTCCGGGCTTTACGGGTGTCTTGGGGTCGGCATACCCTATGCTAATGCCGCTAAACTTCTGAATCCCCAAAAACGCGTATGCCTTATTACAGGCGACGGATCTATCGGGTTCAATTTCATGGAATTTGAAACAGCCATCCGGAAAAACCTGCCCGTTGTCGTGGTTATAAGCAATGATCTCGGATGGGGAATGATACGGCACAGTCAGGAGATAAAGATAGGGCATGCAATCGAAAACGGAACATTCATAGGAAAGGTAAACTACCATAAAATGGTTGAGGCTCTCGGCGTAAAGAGCATGTATGTGGAAAAACCTGAGGATATCCGCCCCGCCCTCGAAGAAGCCTTTGCTTCAGGGAAAACAACCTGTATAAATGTCATGACCGATCCGACAACCATAAGCCCCGGAAGCACAGCGCTGGCCAATCTCGGAGGCTACAAAGCATAAACAAGCGGTTTATGGTTTATTGTTCGTACTTAGTACATCGTACCTCGTACTTCGAATTTCGCACTTCGCTTTCCGATGTCCGATGTCCGATGTCCGATGTTCGATGTTCGATATAAGACATCATAAAAGTCCGGAAGAGATCTTTACTCTCACAGAAAAGAATAAACGGAAAGAGGATACCATGAAAAACAGCGGCATATCAAACGGTTTTTTACTGTCAAAGGGTCATTCCTACTATGTTTTCATACTGCTGTTTCTCCTATATATGTTTGATTACATAGACAGGCTTGTCGTTGTCTCTCTTTTCCCTTTCCTAAAAACAGACTGGGGGCTATCGGATACCCAGTGCGGTATGCTCGTTTCCGCAGTCTACTGGTCGATACTTATTTTTTCATTTCCCGTTTCAATATTTATCGACAGATGGAGCAGGAAAAAAAGCATCGGAGTCATGGCGGTGTTATGGAGCATAGCAACAGTTGCCTGCGCTTTTACAAAAAACTTCACTCAGCTTTTTGCAGCAAGAACAGCTATCGGAATCGGCGAAGCCGGCTATGCCCCCGGCGGCACCGCAATGATTTCCGCTCTTTTCCCCGAGAAAAAGAGATCTATCATGGTTGGAATATGGAATGCATCAATTCCTATCGGCAGTGCAATAGGCGTGGCTCTCGGAGGTTTCATAGCCGTAAAATACGGATGGCGCCATGCTTTCGGGGTAGTAGCTCTCCCCGGTCTTATAATTGCTTTCCTATTCTTTTTTACCAAGGATTACAAGACGGTAGATCTTGTCCGTTCTGTTAAGGGGCAAAAAGACGACTCCGGTATTCAGCGGCAGATGAGCAGAAAAGATATAATAAAAGAATTTACCGGCACTCCTTCTCTTATTTTGACCTATTTTGCCTTTGCAGGAAATACTTTTCTCACAACGGCAATGTTAAGCTGGCTTCCCACCTATTTTAACAGGATTGAAAACATGCCGATGCAGCAGGCTTCTCTTAAAGGAAGCTCAATAATGCTTCTCGCAATTATCGGATCACCTCTTGGAGGTTTTCTTGCAGACATGTGGATGAAAAAAAGAATTAACGCGAGACTTCTTTTCAGCGCACTCTCTTCGATCACGACTTCGGTTGTCTTTTTTTCGGCTTTTTATTTTTTTGCAGGTACTGTGCAGTATTATATTCTTCTTTTCGGTGGCGTATGTGCAATAGCATTTGCTTCATCGGCAATAGCAGTAACACAGGATGTTGTTCATCCCGGTTTAAGGGCAACCTCTTACAGCTTTTGTGTTATTGTTCAGAACCTGCTCGGAAGCTCACTCGGCCCTCTCTTCGTGGGAGCTCTCTCCGACAGATATGATATCAAAACAGCGCTCACCATAGCTTCCCTCTCTTCCCTTGTGGCGGGAATTCTTTTCTTCATTGGATCATTTTATTATGAAAAAGATCTCGCAAAAGTGGAAAAAATAGCAATCAAGGTTGAAGAATAGCAAAAAAAGGGTTCAAGGAGTCAAGTGTGATTATGCCAAAGCATGAAACTTTCAGGGACAAAGTCGTTGTCGTTACCGGCGCAGCAAGCGGTATCGGTGCTGCAATCTGCCGGAAATTCGCAAATGAAGGCGCAATTATAGGCCTGATGGATGCAGATGAAAAAGGCTTAAAGGAGATGGAACATTCCATCAAAGATTCCGGAGCCGAGGCTTTTGCAATAAAATGCGACGTTTCCGCCGAAGATGAATGCAACCACGCAATTAAAAGTTTCATCATGCGTTTCGGCGGTATAGATGTGCTGGTAAACAACGCAGGAATCACACAGAGGGGCTCCTTCATGGATACAAGCGCATCTGTCTACAGAAAGGTGATGGGCATCAATTTCTTCGGCTCACTCTATTGTGCAAAAGCCGCGATAGAAAGCATAGTTGAAAGAAAGGGAATGATAATAATCATTGAAAGCGTTGCAGGTGTTACCCCGCTTCTCGGGAGATCGGGCTATTGCGCAAGCAAGCACGCGCTGCATGGATTATTTACAACAATCAGAACTGAGATAAGGAATGCCGGAGCACATGTCATGATAGTCTGCCCGGGATTTGTAAAAACAAACCTTCAAACAAGGGCTTTGGGAGCTGATGGAAGCGTTACGAAACACCCCCAGTCGACAATCGGGAAGCAAACCACCCCTGAAGCTGTCGCTGACGAAATATTAATGGCGGCGCTTAAACGGAAAAATATGGTTGTATTAACCTTCATGGGAAAAATCGGATACTGGGTTAGCCGCATCATGCCAATTTTCTACGAAAAGATGATGGCGAAACAATTCCGCTCAGAGCTTGAAAAGTAAAAACGCTTTTAGACAGGATTTTCAGTATGGACAAGATCATTGCCTGCGGCAAGACGGGCAATTAGGCGGTAAAATAAGACTTAACCCACAAAATGATCGGTTGCGCTTACCGGACTCCGCGAAGCGGATTCACGACAAATTATCATGTTAATCCTGTCAATCCTGTCATGCAATTTTTTTTGTTTGTAACCGATAAAACTTATTAACCGAAAGTCTTGATATGAGCTTAAAAGAAAGAAAAGAGCGTGAAAAAGAAGAACGAAGAAAGCAGATACTCGATGCTGCCAGGGCGCTTCTCTTTGAAAAGGGACTGAATGCGACATCAATGAACCAGATCGCAAAACAGGCTGAAATCGGAGTTGCGACAATTTATTTTTATTACAGAAGCAAGGAAGATCTTTTTGCCGCGCTTCAGGTAGAAGGACTCAACCTTCTCTATCTAAAACTGGAAAAAGCCTGTGAAAAAGAGACTGATCCGGCAATTAAACTTAAGACAGCGGCTCAGGTCTATCTTAAATTTTCAAGGGACAATAAAGATTATTTTGATATTATAAACTACTTTTTATCCGCACCGGATCAGATATTTACACCTGATTTAAAAGGCCAGGTGGACAGGCACGGCAACATTATTATAGCAATTATCGAAAAATACATAAAAGAAGGCATGGAATCACACATTTTTAAAAGAGTTGATTCAAAAAGACATTCGGTTCTTTTCTGGGCCACTCTTTACGGACTTACGCATTTTAAAAAATTAAAAAACACGATTTTAAAAGGAGAGACTTTCAAAGATTTGTTTGAGTATGGCGTAAACAACTTCATACTAACCTTAATGGCTTAGGCATGAATTGTGAATCGAGTATCGTGGATCGTGAATCGAAAAATCGAATTTCGAATATCGGAGATCGAATATCGAAAAGCCGTGAATCGTGGGTCGAACAACGAATTACGAATCACGAACAACGAATAACGAATAACGATCAACGAAGTCCGATATTCGATTTTTTCACTTGAACCCTATTTTTTTATGGAGGATTAAAAATGAGCAAATTAAAAATGACTCCGAGCGAAGCTCTTGTAGAAACAATGGCTGCCGAAGGAGTTAAAACGGTTTTCGGCATAGTCGGCTCAGCCTATATGGATGCGCTTGATCTTTTTCCCGATGCAGGCATAAGATTCATATCCGTCGCCCATGAGCAGGCTGCTGCGCATGCTGCGGACGGGCTTGCGCGCGTTACAGGAAGACCTCAGGCATGCATAGCCCAGAACGGACCCGGGGCAGCTAATTTTGTATCGGCCATAACAGCTGCTTACTGGGCGCATTCACCTGTCGTCGCTATAACACCGGAAACAGGAAGCATGGGAATAGGAACCGGCGGATTCCAGGAACTTGACCAGATGGCATGGTTCAAAGAACAGACCGTTTACCAGGTAAGGGTAAACAGGCCTGAACGCATGGCCGAACTTGCACGCAGGGCATTTTACATGGCAAAGCTCGAAAACGGGCCGGCTCAGCTCAATATTCCCCGCGATTATTTCTATGGCATTTGCGAAGATGAAATATATCCGTCCCTGGATATTTCAAGAGGCTGCGGGCCTAAAAAAGCTCTTGAAGAAGCCGCCGATCTTCTGGTCAATTCAAAATATCCGGTAATTTTATCCGGCGGTGGAGTCTCACAGGGTGATGCGCTCGAGGAGACAAAAGCCCTTGCCGAGTATCTTTCCGCTCCCGTTGTAAACAGCTACCTTCACAACGATTCTTTTCCTTCGGATCATTATCTTTCTACCGGACCTATAGGTTACTGCGGCTCAAAAGCCGCCATGCGCACACTTGCCAAGGCAGATGTTGTTATTGTTCTGGGAAGCCGGCTTGGTCCTTTCGGAACTCTTCCGCAGTACGGGATTGATTACTGGCCGAAAAAAGCCAGGATCATACAGGTGGATATAAACGCAAAAGTGCTTGGATTAAGCAGAAAAGTCGATGTCGCAAGCCCGGCGGATGTCAGGGAATTTTCAAAAGAGCTTCTTTGTCTGCTGAAGTCTCTCAGACCAGGCATGAAGGCAAATGCAAAACGGATTGCCGATGTTGAAAAAGAGAATAAAATCTGGAAAACTGAGCTGGAAAAATGGTCCTCTTCAAAAACAAAACTTATGCATCCCCGCAGGTTTTTGCGCGAACTCTCTCTTGCCGTACCTGAAGGCTCTATCGTTACTACTGACATTGGGAACAACTCTTCCATGTGCAATGCCTACTTCAAATTCAGCGGAATACGCCGGCATATATCAGCCTTAAGCTGGGGCAACTGCGGTTTTGCCTACGGGGCTGCGATGGGCGCCAAAATCGGAAGACCCGACCTTCCTGTTTTTGCATTCCAGGGAGATGGAGCTTACGGTATAAGCGGCATTGCGGAGATAATGACAGCTGTCCGTGAAAAAATTCCGGTCATTGCTATAGTTGCCAATAATTTTGAATGGGGGGCGGAAAAGAAAAACCAGATAGATTATTACGGAAACAGGTTTATAGGCGCTAATCTGAGAGAAAATCCCGATTATGCAAAACTGGCGGAAGATATGGGAGCAAGGGGTTACAGGATTGACGATTACAGGGATGTACATGATGTCATCCGCGACGCGGTAGCATCAAATAAACCCTGCGTCATAAACGCAATAATCGAGGGCGGAGAAAAAGTTCTGGCCGAACCGTTCAGGAGGGATGCCCTGAAAAAACCGCTCCGCCTTCTGTCCAAGTATAAACATCTGAATATAAAATAACTTGCCATCCGCCTGCTGCCGATGGGTTGAGGCACAAAGGTGCAAAGTTTTCTGTTTTCGCTTTGTGCCTGTGTGCCTTTGAAACTATGTGCCTTCATGCTCCGGGCTATTTTAAACGGTAACTTTTGTCTAAAGGCACTTATCTGAGGCCAAGAATATAGAGAAGTTAAACAAATGATAATTCTTGTCTTAAACAGCGGAAGCTCTTCGCTTAAATACAAGCTCTTCAATATGCCTGATGAAGAACTCATCTCTTCAGGCTTGATTGAGAACATCGGGGATGCGCATAAAAAACCGGTTTTTACATATCAAAACCTGTCGCACGGGAAAATCAGAAATGAAACAGCCTGTAAGGATCACAGGCACGCTGTTGAACTTGTCTTGGATGCCCTGACCGATACAACAGGCGGTTCTCTGATAAATCTTAAAGAAATTAAAGCTATCGGCCATCGAGTTGTCCACGGGAAGGATATTTTTACAGAACCTGCGGTCATCTCGGATGATTCTATTGCAAAAATGAAAAAGCTCACGGAGCTTGCTCCTCTTCATATGCCTGTCAATATAGTCTGCATTGAAGAATGCTATAAAATTCTTCCCAGTATTACGCAGGTTGCCCATTTTGATACGAGCTATTATGCCGGTATGCCTGAATTCTCATATCTTTATCCTGTTCCTTATGACTGGCATAAACAATATTCCGTGCGAAGATACGGTTTTCACGGCATCTCTTATCAGTATGTAAATGAAACCGCATCCCTTCTTCTCAGAAGACCTCTTTCCGAGCTTAAGCTGATTTCGACCCACCTTGGAAACGGCGCCAGCATCACCGCATTCTCGCATGGACTGGTTCTTGATACAAGCATGGGGTTCACACCGCTTGAAGGACTCATGATGGGAACAAGGGCCGGTTATTTTGACCCTGCTGTCATTCCCTATCTTATTTCAAAAACAGGATATTCTCTGGAAGATATTATAAAAAAGCTCAACAACGAAAGCGGCCTCACTGCAATAAGCGGGATAGGGCGCGATATGCGCAGCATAATTGATGCCTGCAAAGGAGGCAACAGCCGTGCCCGGCTTGCCTTCGACATGTTTGTCCATACTTTGAGAAAATATATAGGAGCTTACTTTTTTTCTCTCGGCGGGGCTGATGCAATAATATTCACAGGCGGAATCGGTGAAAATTCGCCGGAAGTAAGAGAAGCGGTTTTCGAGAATCTTTTGCCGCTCGGGATTATAATTGACAAAAAAGCGAATCTTTCGATAAAAGGCTCAAAAACCGGATTCATAAATTCGCCGTTGTGCAGCACAAAAATCTTAGTTATTCCCACAAACGAAGAGCTTATGATCGCGCGGGAAACATGGAAAGTGAAAAGTAATCAGTAATCAGTTATCAGTAATCAGTGATCGAATATCGGACATCGAATTTCGTTTTTCCTTCCTCGATATTCGACATCCGGCTTTTTTCGATATTCTATGTTCGATATTCAATATTCGAAATTCGATATCCGGTTTTTTATTGGAACCTTTTTTTATCAATTTACGAACAAAAAACTATAGGTAAAAAGAATGATAGACAGAAGCGTAACAACTGTAATCGACAAGGAACGTTGCATAGGATGCGGATTGTGCGTCAAAGTATGTCCGTTGGATACCATATCAATTCAGGACGGGAAAGCTGCCGTAACCGGAAAAGAATCTCTTTCCTGCAGCCATTGCGCCGCTGCCTGTCCGGAAGGCGCAATTACGGTCAACGCAACCTCCGGCAAGGCCATGTTGAGTTACAGCACTTTCAAGGAAGATCAAAAATGGCTCAAGCACGGTGATTTCGACACTTCACAGCTTGTAAGGCTCATGCGTTCAAGGCGCTCATGCAGAAATTACAGGGAAACACCGGTTGACAGGAATATGCTTGAGGATCTCGTAAAAATTGGGATCACAGCTCCGTCAGGCACGAACTCACAGGGATGGACTTTTACTATTCTGCCTGCCCGAGGATCTGTTCACTTCCTTGCGAATCAGGTAGCGCGTTATTTCAAGGAACTGAACAATATGGCTGAAAAAAGCCACCTTCGCCTCTTTATGAAATTAACGGGCAATAAAGAACTGGATTTTTACTATAAGAATTATTACGAAAGAGTAAAAGAGACTCTTTCCGAATGGGAAGATACAGGCCGTGATCGCCTTTTTCACGGGGCAACTTCGGCAATCATAGTCGGGTGTAAGCCAGGCTCAACATGCCCCGCCGAAGACGCTCTTCTTGCAACCCAGAATATTCTGCTCGGGGCTCACAGCATGGGGCTTGGCTCCTGCCTGATAGGATTCGCGGTATCAGCCATGCAAAGAGACCCGAAGATAAAGCTGGCAGCCGGAATCCCTGCCAATGAAAGAATATATGCGGTAATCGCGCTAGGCTGGCCTGATGAAAAATATTTCGGCCTGGCAGGAAGAAAACCGGCTGTTATAAGGTATTTTGATAAGGCATGAGGCACGAGGCGTGAGGCGTAAGGCGAAAGTCGATGTTCGTTTTTTAAGTTCGATCTGCGATATCCGACATTCGATATACGGCTTTATTCCACTTGAACCCTCGAACCCTTGAATCCTTGGACCCTTTGTTGTTTCGATGTCCGATATTCTATGAAAGGCTGATATTCCCATGATTACTAATTATGAGGTTAACTATGCATAAAAAAACATCTATCCCTTCCAAAGGAATCCCGAAGGAACAACTGCTGTCAAAGATGGAGTCGCTGAGAAGCATGGATGCCGACTGGCGCTCAGGGAAAACATGGAGCCTCGTATATTACGCCGGAGAAGAGCATACGGGGTTTTTAAAAAAAGCTCATAATATGTTTTTCTCGGAAAACGGCCTGAGTCCCATTGCTTTCCCAAGTTTAAAAACCTTTGAGAATGATGTTATCGCAATGACCGCCTGCATGCTTGGCGGTGATAAAAATGCTTCGGGCACAATGACCTCCGGAGGCACCGAAAGTATTATGATGACCATGAAGGCTTACAGGCAGTGGGCAAGGGCAAACAGGCCTTCCGTGAAAGAGCCTGAAATTCTTCTTCCGGTTACGGCTCATCCCGCATTCGAAAAAGCCGCCCACTATTTCGATTTAAAAACCGTCCACGCGCCTGTAGGAAACGATTATAAAGCCGATGTCAATGCAGTCAGAGAGCTTATAACAGAGAACACAATCGTTATGGTCGGGTCGGCTCCGGCATATCCCCATGGCGTTATAGACCCGATACCGGAACTTGCAGCCATCGCAAAAGAGAGGAGTCTCGGCTTTCATGTCGATTCATGTCTCGGGGGCTTCATGCTCCCGTGGCTTGAAAAACTTGGATATCCTGTGACACCTTTTGATTTTTCAGTTCCGGGGGTCACATCCATATCGGCAGATATTCACAAATACGGTTATGCCGCAAAAGGGGCATCCGTTGTGCTTTACCGAAGCAAAGAGTTGCGCCGCCACCAGTTTTTTGTTTATTCAGACTGGCCCGGCGGGATATACGCATCTCCTTCCATGACAGGAACAAGGGCGGGAGGTTCGATTGCTGCAGCATGGGCTGCATTAAATTCGATCGGCGAAGAAGGCTATATGCGTCTTGCTGAATCGGCCATGAAAACCGCAAAGGCTATTATGGAAGGAATCTCAGGCATTAAAGAACTTTATATCCTTGGAAAACCCGATATGTCCGTTTTTGCATTTGCTTCTGATATTCTGGACATATTCGCTCTTGGAGATGCGATGGACAGGCGGGGCTGGCACCTTGACCGCCAGCAGTTCCCTTCTTCTCTTCACATGATGGTGACTGCGGCTCATGAGAAAGTTGCCGGCCCGTTCATATCCGATTTGAATGAATCCGTAAAAGAGGTGCTTGCAAACCCGAAGTCTTCATCGGAGGGCACAGCCGCAATGTACGGCATGGCTGCGTCACTCCCGGACAGGAATGCTGTTAACGGATTTGTTCTCGACTTCATGGATGATATCTTTAAATAGGATATTTTAGACAGGATCAACAGGATTGACATGATTTTCCTGTCGGCCGGAAACCTGACAGTCAATTTTGCGATGCGGATATGTGTTTCTGGCCGCTCTTCCGGAGCGGCCAGATAAATTATCCTGTTAATCCTGTCAAACAAGTTTTTTTGTTGCCGAGTATTTTAAATTATATTTTCGTGGTGTGCAGACCAAAAAAAGGCCGTCCCCTTGTTAAGAGGACGGCCTTTAAATTACAACAACACCGCTTCTACATAAGCATTGGAACAATCAGAAGCGCAACGATGTTTATAACCTTGATCATCGGGTTGATTGCAGGACCGGCTGTATCCTTGTACGGATCGCCTACTGTATCGCCGGTGACAGAAGCTTTGTGTCCGTCGCTTCCCTTTTTATGAACCTTGCCGTTGTCGTCGGTAACGCCGTCTTCAAATGATTTCTTGGCGTTGTCCCATGCGCCGCCGCCGCTTGTCATGGCGATCGCCTGGAAAAGACCTGTCAGGATGCTTCCGATAAGAACTCCGCCGAGAGCTTCCTTGCCGAGAATAAGGCCTACCGCTATAGGCACAACCACCGGGATAAGTGCGGGAACCATCATCTGCTTGATGGCGCCTTTTGTTACGATGTCAACGCACTTGCCGTATTCAGGTTTTGCCTTGTATTCCATGATTCCGGGAATTTCCCTGAACTGCCTTCTTACTTCCTCAACAATGCTTCCGGCAGCTTTTCCAACAGCTTCCATGAGAAGAGATCCGAAATAATAGGGAAGCAGACCGCCGATGAAAAGGCCGGCCAGAACCATCGGGTTTGAAAGGTCAAACAGAACGGGCGTTGCGAAAGACCGTGAATACTCAGCGAAAAGAACCAGAGCAGCAAGACCTGCCGAGCCGATCGCATAACCCTTTGTAACAGCTTTTGTCGTGTTTCCGACTGCATCCAGCGGGTCTGTGATGTTGCGGATTTCTTCAGGAAGTCCCGACATTTCTGCGATACCGCCTGCATTATCCGTAATAGGACCATAAGAATCGATGGCTACAACAATACCTGTCATGGAAAGCATCGAAACCGCGGACAGTGCGATGGCAAAAAGGCCGCCCGTCAAATCCCCTGCGAAACCTCCGCCTAATGAATAAGCGCCAAGAATTGATGCCACGATAACTATAACAGGCGCTGCGGTCGATTTCATGCTGACTGCGAGACCTGCGATTACGTTTGTGCCGTGACCGGTCAGACTCGCCTTTGCAATGTGTTTAACCGGAGCGTATTCCTTGGCTGTAAAGTATTCGGTAATTGCCACGATAAGGCCTGTCAAGGCCAGACCGATAAGCGCCATGAGGAAAACATTCATCTGTGTAAAAGACGGATGAGAAGTCATAGACTCAGGTGTAAGGCCTTTCAGGAACTGGCCTGTCACGATATAAAACGCTATTGCCGCAAGAATACCTGAAACAGAAAGCCCCTTGTAAAGGGCGCCCATGATATACTGGCTTTTGCCGAGCCTTACTGCATATGTTCCGATAATCGAGGCAATGATTGATATTCCGCCGAGGAGCATCGGGAATTCCACCCATGGGCTGTCAGCGCCGAAAACTGTCTTGGCCAGCAGCATTGCCGCAACGAGGGTAACTGTGTATGTCTCATAAAGGTCTGCCGCCATTCCTGCGCAGTCGCCTACATTGTCGCCAACGTTGTCGGCGATAACTGCAGGGTTTCTGGGATCATCTTCGGGAATTCCTGCTTCAACTTTTCCGACGAGATCAGCGCCGACATCCGCAGCCTTTGTGTAAATACCTCCTGCGATACGTGCGAACACGCTCATGAGCGAACATCCGAAACCGAGACCGACCAGCGCATGGAACGCAGTGTTAGGATCCGCCTGGGTTGACTGCTTTGCAACATAATAAAAACCGGCAAGGCCTATGATTCCGAGACCGACGACCATTACGCCTGTTACCGAACCGCCCTTGAAAGCAAGCCCCAGTGCAGCCTGGAGGCCTTTGCTCGCAGCCTGTGTTGTCCGGACATTAGCCCTTACTGTTACCCACATGCCCACAAAGCCCGCAAGCGCTGAACCGACAGTTCCGATTACAAAACCGGCAGCTGTCCATGCGCCAAGTCCGAATGCCA
>RPRI01000026.1 GCA_003818505.1 Desulfobacteraceae bacterium
GGGCTTTGGGCATATCGCAAGAAATTTTTATGAAACCATAGCAACGCCCCCATATATACGACATGGATCATACAGGCGGAGTCTGTGTAAGGCTTCGTGACTATTCATCCTTTGGGGCTGTCTATAGCCTGATGGATGCGTATATGCCGCCGTTGGCGAAGGGTTAAGTCGTGTTCTTGCGAATGCCAAAGCTCATTACCCTTTAAGACCCTAATTGAAGATATTCAAAGGTCTCGCATAGTTGCGGGCACAGCACCCATATTCGCTAAGAGCATATTCGTTTCAAAAAGATAGCCGGAAGCATGATTTTTAAAAAAGTAAAACAGTATTATTACCGTCTCCTGGCACGTTATCTTGCTGTCAAGATCAGACCTAAAGACAAGGCGGTCGAGATAAATCCTCAGAATGATTATCTATCCCATTACCTAAAATCTCTCCGGAGTATTGCCTATCCTGATGAGGTACGCGCCTTTGAAGAGCTTTCACCGGATTATGTGGTCTTAAACGGAAACTTGCACATTGAGAGGGACATACACTCTTTTTTTACATCTCTGCGCGGTAGGCTGAAGCCGTCTACGCGTCTCATAGTCATATACTACAGCAGCCTCTGGAAACCGTTTTTCATGCTGGCTTCACGATTAGGCATGAGAAACAGGATACCGGAAACGAATTGGATTACCACGGGAGACATGAGCAACTTTCTCGAGTTGGCGGGTTATGAGGTAATTTCAGACGAGGCGCGGGTACTCGTACCCATATATATGCCTTTCTTAAGCAATTTTATGAACCGATGGCTTGCCCCTTTGCCTCTATTCAATATTTTTTGCATGGTTCATCTTATGACGGCAAGACCCCTTAAACCTGTGTTTTCCGAACAAACATCGGTCTCTGTTGTTATTCCTGCGAGGAATGAAGCCGGCAACATTGAAAGCGCCGTAACGCGGATGCCCAAGATGGGCCCGGACGACGAAATCATATTCATAGAGGGCGGCTCGCAGGATAATACTTGGGAGACGATCCGTGACGTCCGCAACCGGCACGCGAAAGATAAGCGCATCATCATTGCCAAACAGGAAGGTTCCGGAAAGGCGGATGCTGTCCGCAAGGGCTATTCCCTCGCCACGAAAGAAATCCTCATGATTTTGGATGCTGATTTGACTGTTCCTCCAGAGATATTACCGCAATTCTATCTAGCCATTATCGAAGGCAAGGGGGAATTCATCAATGGGAGCAGACTGGTCTACCCCATGGAGAACCGGTCGATGAAATTTCTCAACATGATCGGGAACAAATTTTTTGCCGTTGCCTTTACATTCGCCCTGAATCAAACCTTTAAGGATACTTTATGCGGAACAAAGGTGCTCACACGCGAGCATTATCTGCGACTGGCAGCGAACAGGGAGTATTTCGGCAACTTTGATCCCTTTGGTGATTTCGACCTCATATTCGGCGCCGTGAGGATGGGCCTTAAAGTGCGCGAACTGCCCATTACTTATAGGGAACGCACCTATGGTGAAACCAATATCAGCCGGTGGCGGCATGGATGGATGCTTATAGAGATGCTGTATTGCGCGATTATCAAAATAAAATTCATATGAACCTGGAAGATAACGACCGGAATAGAACAATAGAAAACCGCCGTCGCCTTCTCAAGAACAAAAATTTGCTTTTTTGGTATCGTAGTCTTTATGCCTGCCAATTTTCCGGGATAGACCATCTTGGCCATCTTAAAGTGCTCGAGGTGGGTAGCGGTACATCGCCGCTTAAACATTATTATCCTACAGTTTTAACAAGCGATGTTCTAACCCTGGATTACCTGGATTATAGTTTTGACTGCCATCGGATTGACAAAGTACGGGAAATCCCCAATGAAAGCATTGATATTCTGACCATGACTAATGTTCTTCATCATCTAAAGGCTCCTCTGATCTTTCTCAGAAATGCCTCCGCCAAGCTAAAAAAGGGCGGCCGATTGATCATGACCGAACCGTATTTATCATGGGGATCAAGATTCATATACCAATATATCCACCATGAATATTATTCCGTCGACATTGAAGAACCCGTCATCACAGACATTGACGGTCCCTTGACTTCGGCCAATTCGGCGATGCCTTATCTTATATTTTTTTCCGGCAGGAGATGGGATAGAACCCTCAAGGATATTTATACTATTGATTATAGCCATGTTAATCCTTTTACATCGCTCTCTTATTTTATGACCGGCGGCATTTCACACCGTTTTCCCATACCACATAGGCTGTATAAGCTTTTTTTTAAACTGGATGAAAGGCTTGCAAAAAGGGCTCCGGATCTCTTCAGTTCATTCTTTACCCTGAAACTTACTAAAATATAAAGAGGTTATTCAGATATAAAAGAAAACAAACAGGCAGTTTCCATTAGAGGGTTCTGTAAACAGTATTCGGGACACCTCAGCCCAACCAAGGCCTCCTTTCGCCGGGTCTCACGGGATGGCCATGGTTGCTCATGCGGAAGGCGAGTGTCATAGATATCGTGATACGGGAAAGCTTTTGGAATACGATTACAGGGACTGGCTGAAGAGAAGCTTTCCGGACGATTTTTTAAACGGCATATAATAAATAGTGTTCATCCGGAAACCAAGCTCAGACACAGTGAAGTTTCCAATTCGGAAATAGGCAATTTTGGGCAAGCTCAAGGAAATCAAGGGATTGAGCGGAGGCATACGCATAGTATGCCGCACAAGTAATCCTGCAGATTGACACTTAAGATTGCACAAAAGGGCCATTTCCGGATGGAAACTAAATAAGATTGACGCATTTAAAATGGCCGACAGTTGAAAATTCTCTTTGTTTCTGATGTTTCGATTCAGGATGTCATCGGCGGAGCTGAGCGGGTCCTTTTTGAACAGACAACCCGGCTGGCTGCAAAGGGACATGATGTTCACATCCTGACACGCAGACTGCCTTCGCACCAGTCGGACTGCGACGTGATTCAGAATGTCAGGGAATGGCGATATAGTGTAAATCAAAGCAATGCGGTTACTTTTTTTGTATCTACCATGCGGAACTGTAAAAAACTGTTTGAAACACTTGCGAAGACCAATAATTTCGATTGTATCAACTTCCACCAGCCATTTTCCGCTTTCGCTGTCATGATGTCGGATTCGTGTAAAAAAAACAGTAAGGTCTATACCTGCCTCTCTTTTGCTTTTGAGGAATATGCTTCAAGGAATGCTGAACCTCATTCCTTGATCAAGAAAATTGCGCATTCATTGCATATAGTATCAAGACGCCGGATCGAGCAGAAAGCGCTGAACCAATCGGATCGAATTGTGGCCCTGAGTCGATTTACTCGCGATAAACTTTTGAATGTCTATGGATTTCCCGTCGAAGATATCATTATCATCCCAGGAGGGATCGATCTTGTGCGCTTTCATCCCGCTGATGATAAGCGAGCGGTGAGGGAGCGCCTCCATCTTCCCACGGAGAAGATGATACTGCTGACCGTAAGAAATCTAGTGCAACGAATGGGGATTGAAAACCTCATAATTGCCATGCGGGAGATTATAAGATTGGTGCCGGATATATATCTCATAATCGGCGGCACCGGGCCCTTGAAAGAAGATCTGGCCATGATGTGCCGCCGTCTGAATCTTGATCGTTACATTCATTTTACAGGATTTATTCCGGAAGATGCTTTGCCCGAGTATTACCAGGCTGCGGATATCTTTGTCCTGCCGACAATTGAACTTGAAGGATTCGGACTGGTGACGCTTGAGGCATTAGCATCCGGAACCCCCGTTCTCGGGACTCCGGTGGGAGGCACTCTGGAGATCCTGAGCAGGTTCGATAGTGGTTTATTATTTGCCGATAAGTCTCATGAGGCAATTTCGCGTTTGGTTATCGAGACGTGTAAGGGTTACCTGAATCAACCGGATAAATTGCAGCTTGATTCCGAACGCTGCCGGCGTTTTGCCGAAAAATACTATTCCTGGGATAATAATATTACTGCGACTGAAGCCCTTTTCTTAGAAAGTATCAAATATTAATGTGCGGTATATGCGGAAAGCTTGATTGTACCGGTTTGCCGGTTGATGAAAATATCTTAAGGCGGATGACCGACATTCTTTCCCACCGGGGGCCTGATGATTCAGGCGTCTACCTGCGCCATAAGGAGAACGTCGGTTGCGGCCTCGGCCACCGGAGGCTGAGCATCATCGACCTGACGGAGGCCGGCCGGCAACCCATGTCCAACGAGGACAAAACCGTCTGGATGGTCTTTAACGGGGAGATTTACAATTTTGCCGTCTTAAGGGAGGAACTGGAGAGAAAAGGCCATAGATTTACCTCCAGGACCGACAGCGAAGTTATCCTCCACCTTTTTGAGGAAGAAGGATCGTCCGGCGTTAGCAGGCTTGTTGGGATGTTCGCCATGGCCCTCTGGTCGGAAAAGAGTCGAACACTTCTTCTGGCTCGCGACCATGTCGGCATTAAACCGCTTGTCTATTACTGGGACGGAAAAATATTCCTTTTCGCATCGGAGATCAAGTCCCTCTTCTCCGATCCCGCCGTACGGAAGGAGATTGATCCGGAGGCTCTCGATCTATATCTCAGCCTGAATTATATCCCCGCTCCCCATACAATCTTCAGGAACATCCGCAAACTAAGCCCCGGCCATATTCTGACGGTTTGCGACGGTGTCCTAAAAAACGAAAGATTCTGGGATATTCCTCAGGGGATGCCTGCCGGCACACCGGAATCCAGCAATTTTGAAGAGACGAAGGCAACACTGTTCCGCACCGTGGAGGATGCAGTCCGCAGCCAGATGGTCGCCGATGTTCCAATCGGAGCGTTCCTTAGCGGCGGCATCGACTCGAGCGTAATTGTGGGCATGATGTCGCGCAATGCCTCCCGACCTGTTAAAAGCTATGCCATCGGTTTCAAAGATATGCCGATGTACGATGAAAGCGCCTACGCACGCGAAGTGGCCGCATTTCACAAAACGGAACACAACGAAATCATGCTGAGTTCGAGAGAGATCATCGATACGATTCCCTCAGTCCTTGCCTCTCTCGATGAACCGTTCGGTGATTCCTCAGCTGTGCCCACCTATGTGGTTGCCCGCGAAACCGCCCGAGACGTTGCTGTTGCCCTCTCCGGCGATGGCGGCGATGAACTATTTGCCGGTTACCGCATATACAGGGGCGAGACATGGCATCGCCGTTATCGTCTAATTCCCCGATTTATCAGGGCTGGCTTTTTGGAGCCGGTCATCCGTTCTCTTCCGGATTCCCGTGATAACAAGCACGGGGAAAATATCCGGAGGATCAAGAAATTCCTCCGCGGGGCAAAAGATAACTTCGCGGAACGGGTCTTTTCCTGGAATGAGCTCTTCAATTCTGAGAGTAAAAAGGCGCTTCTGACCAGTATTTACGGGACAGACCATCCGCAAGCAGAGGAATTGTTCGCTGTAGCTCTGAACCGTTTGCGGACCGATCCCATCAACCGGATGCTTTACGCCGATCTCAAGATCTCCCTGCCCGCCGACATGCTCTTTAAGGTGGATACGATGAGCATGTGCCATTCCCTTGAGGTTCGCGTTCCACTGCTCGACCACCGGGTCTGTGAACTGGCATTTAAAATCGGGGGCGAATGGAAGATCAGGCATGGCCGCAGCAAATACGTCTTCATCGAAACGTTTAAAGAAATACTTCCGCAGTCCCTGCACAATCGACCCAAGCGGGGTTTTGAGATGCCTATCAGCAGTTGGTTGAAGTCGGATCTGCGCTATCTTATAGAAGAGAATCTATCACAGGCAAGAATCGTCCGGGAGGGAATTTTCCATTATCCCACAGTCAAAAAACTAATAGACACACTCATGTCAAATCGTTCCGACACTTCCTGGCAAATCTGGAATCTGATCGTTTTCCAGGTCTGGTTTTCACGCTATATGGAAGGGCGGCCATATTGAAGGTAATTGCGGCCACCGATCTGCGCTGATCATCACTGATATTTTTTCTTTAAAACTTCCAAGAATAATATCTGTTATTTCTTTGTATTTAAATCTATTTGTGTTCATCTGTGCGAATCTGCGAGACCTTTGCATAACACCCCCTTTTGCCCGATTACTGCGTCAGACTCTAATTCCGGCACGAAGTGAAGCATTAGCGCTATCCTCGAAATACTCAATGTATTCCTGTGGTTGAAATTATCGTCTTCCTTGTACTTGGTCAAAATTGAATGTTCTTCAAAGGTCTCTCTGCGGATAAGTAGTTAATAAAATGAAGATCAAAGTTATTCATATCATTACCCGCCTGGACAAGGGAGGCTCCGCGGAGAATACCCTCTTGACAGTGGGGGGTCTTGATAAGAAAAGATATGATATTCTTTTGATTAAGGGGCTTTCTATCGAGTCGGGAATGGCGGAAGATGAGGCCGCGGCTGTTGAAAAAAACATAAAAGATGCTGAAAGAGAAGGAGTCAGAATTCTGACTGTTCACGGTCTTGTGAGAAGGATAGCCCCTTTTCATGATATTAAAACCCTTTTTACCCTGATTAAAATACTGCTATATGAACGTCCCCATATCGTCCATACCCACACATCCAAAGCAGGCATCCTGGGCAGGTGGGCGGCATATTGCTGCCGCGTTCCCATCATTATCCATACACCCCACGGCCACGTATTTTGGGGGTACTTCGGCAGATTGAAGGCATCGTTTTATATTATTCTTGAAAAAGTTACAGCTTTCATTACTGATAAAATTATTGCGCTGACAGAACAGGAAAAAAATGATCATCTTCGATTCCGCATTGCCCCCGGGGATAAGTTCTCAGTCGTGCATAGCGGAATCAGGCTGGATAAATTTTTAAATCTCTCGGTTGATCCTGCTGTTATAAAAAGAAAACTGGGGATATTCGAGGGAGATCCGGTTGTCGGCACAACCGGGAGGCTCGCAACTGTGAAAGGGCACAGGTATTTAATAGAAGCGGCAGTAAAGATTGTGGCTGCGAAGCCGAATACAACCTTTGTCTTTTTAGGTGGCGGCGAGCTTTCGGACGAACTGAAAAACTTGGCCTCAAAATTGGGCGTGAAGGAGAAAGTGAAATTTCTTGGCTGGCGGCAGGATGTGGCCGAAGTTATGTCTGTATTTGATCTTTTTGTGCTTCCATCTCTTAATGAAGGAATGGGGAGAGTCCTGGTTGAGGCAATGGCGCTGGGAAAACCGATTGTGGCAAGTGACGTGGGGGGGATTCCCGATCTTGTTGTTCATTGCATAAACGGCTATCTGGTTCCCCCGAAGGATGTCCGGGGGCTCTCTGCCGCTATAGGTCATCTTATAGAAGATCCTGAAAAAGGGAGAAAAATGGGTGAAAATGGTAAAAAGAGAGCCATCGAATATAGCGCAGAGGAAATGATACAAAAGATTGATCGGTTGTACCTGACGATGTTGCAGCAGAAACAGATCACAGAAGGCATAATCGGCCAATGAAACCCTTTATAAACAAGATGGCAGGCAGAGAGTTTTTAATAATCAGATCTTATGCAAAAGTTTCAGGTATTGTCGCCTTCTTGGTATTGATTATTTTATTTTTTTACGTTGCTTCATATGGCGCTGATTATCAGCAGGTTGCCGGTCTGATAGATACTCGCAGTGCGCTCAGTGACGGAGCTTATGATATAGAAACCCTTGTAAAGATGGCAAAGGAGAGGGGTTTTGAAGCTCTTGTTATCAATGACCATGACAGGATGGTCATGGAATACGGCCTTCCGCCTTTCAGAAATATTGTTAAAAAAAAGGTTGAGTTGAATTCGATCAACAAGAATGGAGCAGAGGTTTATCTGAATTCAATCAGTAAAGCGCAGAAAAAGTTTCCTGATATGATTTTAATTCCGGGTTCGGAATCCGCACCTTTTTATTACTGGACCGGTTCATACTTTAAAAAAAATCTCACCGCTCATAATCATGAAAAAAGAATTTTGACCATAGGCATGGAAAAACCGGAAGATTATGAAAATCTTCCTATGTTACATAACGGAGCTAATCCGGAATATACCCGCGCCGTTCTTCCAAGCATACTTTTGTTTCTCTGCTCTATAGTGGTTTCCATTTTTCTGATAAGGTGGAGAGGCTTTTACAGGATAACAGGTGTCATCATTCTGGTTTTAAGCCTGGCGTTTATTGCCGACAGCATCCCATCCAGGAGTTCTCCTTTTGATCAGTATCATGGCGACCAGGGGATGGCTCCTTATCAGCTTCTCGTGGATTATGTAAATTCGAGGGGAGGCCTGACCTTCTGGAACTATCCTGAAACAAACTCAGGTATCAGGGATGTGGGGCCAATCCGCGTTGATACTCCTCCTTATCCGGAAGCGCTGGAAGAATCCGAGGATTATACGGGTTTTTCAGCGCTTTACGGAGATAACATAACCATCACGGAACCTGGGAATGCATGGGACAGAGTTTTAAATGCATATTGTCAGGGGGTAAGAAGCAGGCCGGTCTGGGGAATATCTGCGGCGGATTTTCATGAGGAAGGAGAAAGCGGAGAGAAACTGGGGAATTTCCCGACGGTTTTTCTGCTTAGGGAAAAGAGCAGGAAAGGTGTGCTGGAGGCTTTGAAAAATGGGAAAATGTATGCATACCGGGGCAGTTATCCTCAGTCTGTGAGGCTTGATGAGTTTTCTGTTGCCTCACCTGATGGCGCAAACAAGGGGGTTTCCGGGGATGAAATCATGTTAAAAGAGAGTCCAAGGATCAGGATATCCCTTTCGGCTGCAGAGACTTCAGAAAATAAGATAAAGGTCCGGTTGATAAGGTCCGGGGAATTGATCCGGACCTTTGAAGGAACATTGCCGATGCAGATCGAGTATGACGATATATCCTTTAATCCAGGCAAGAAGATCTATTACAGGATCGACATGAGCGGGTATGGTTTGCTCGTTTCCAATCCTGTGTTTGTGAAGTTTGCGGAGTAACTGCTCAGGTGGATAGGCTTCTGATGTTCATCATGGTTTTTAGACAGGATTAACAGGATGGACAGGATGTTGCCTGCCGGCCGGAAGCCGGACAGTCAATAATCCATCTCCTGCGGCGAAGGAGGCAAGCCGATGGAGAAAGAAGGCGTAACCCGCAAAGTAATCGATTGAGCTTATCGGCCTCCGATAAGCGAATGATTGTTTCGGGCCGCTCTTCTGGAGCGACCCGATTCAGTTGATCCGTCAAATCCTGTAGATCCTGTCAGATAATTTTCTGTAGTGAGGAACAATTAAAGATGATAATTTCCGCGCATCAACCTCAGTATCTGCCGTGGCTTGGTTATTTCGACAAGATCAGGATGGCGGATATCTTTGTTCTCCTTGATAATGTCCAGTTCAAGAAAAATGAGTGGCAGAACCGAAACAGGATTAAGACCGCAAGCGGCTTGCAATGGCTGACCGTTCCTGTTATGTATAAATATCCCCAGTTGATTAAAGAGGTTGAAATCAATAACAGGGATAAATGGCAGCACCGTCATAGGCAGGCAATTATATCGAATTATAAAAAGGCTCCATGCTGGTCTCTGCTTGAAGAATTTTTTGAAGAGATATTTTCACCGAAATGGGAGAACATTTCTCAACTAAATATTCATGCGGTCAAGAGACTTGCCGGAATTCTGGGCATTAAGACGTTGATTTATATAGCCTCTGAACTTGGAGAATTTCCTGAAAATCCCGACGATAGACTTATTGCGATTACAAAACATTTTAATGGAGATACATATCTGGCTGGAAGCGGGGGAAGGGAATACATGGATATGGCGAAATATGCACAAAATAGCATAAAGGTCATTTTCCAGGAGTATAAACATCCTGTTTACAACCAACTTTTTGGTGATTTTGAGCCGTTTATGTCGGTTATTGACCTGCTTTTCAACCATGGCTATGAGAGTTTGAAAATTCTGGGAGGAGAGAAATGAAAATATTGGCCATCGGCGCCCATCCTGATGATATTGAGGCAGGCTGCTCCGGTTCCCTGGCTAAATACGCAAGAAACGGACATGAAATCTACCTGCTAATCATGACGGAAGGCAGTATGGGCGGGGATGGTGCTATCAGAAAAGAAGAACAGATGAAGTCGGTAGAAATACTTAAGCCCAGGGAACTGATATGGGGGGGCTACAAGGACACGCTTCTTGCGCCCAATATGAACCGGATGGTGCATGAAATCGAGGTCGTTCTGAAGAAGATCAACCCCGACTTCATTTTCGTCCATTACGAGGACGACACGCATCAGGATCATCGGTCCCTCTCCAAGGCCACGATTTCTGCCACACGCTACGTAAGGAATGTCCTTTTCTATGAAGGGCCTACAACCCAGAATTTTTCCCCTGCCGTTTTCGTTGACATCAGGGAAACTCTCGACGCGAAAATCGCAATGCTCATGGCACATTATTCACAGGTGCAGAGGACTAATATAGAGGGCGTTTCTATAACGGACATCGTCCGCTCCACGGCAGTCTTTCGCGGAATCCAGGGACGAGTGCAGTTCGCGGAGGCTTTTGTTCCACTGCGCCTGTTCATCAATATTTGACGGCTTCGTAAAAAGTCATTCTGCTTAAGTTACACTTCATCTTTCGTCATTGCAGCGTACGAGAATGTACGCTTCATTCCTCAAGATTCGTGTGCCTTGCATAATGAGCTTTTTACTTTGCCGTCTAAAATATGATTTTTTACGAGAGCATCAATATTTGAATGCAAGTAAAGGATGATACTATTTGATGGAAATTATTCCCCATTCCCGTCCCTCCATCGACCAGGAAGAAATAGCAGCGGTTGTCTCGGTTCTGCAATCCGGGCGGATTGCGCAGGGAGAACAGGTGCTTTCTTTCGAGAAGGCCCTTGCCTCGATGATCGGAGTCGCTGGCGCCGTTGCGGTTAATTCCGGTACTGCCGCCCTGCACTTGGCCCTGCTGGCCCTGGGAATCGGTGAAAATGACGAGGTTGTTATACCCAGTTTTGTCTGCCCGGCCCTCCTTAACTCTATCCGATATGTCCGGGCCGTACCGGTTCCGGCCGATATCAACCCTGAGACCTTCAACATGGATGTTCCGGATATCCGGAAACGTCTGACGGGAAAAACGAAAGCCATCATAATTCCACACATATTCGGTTTGCCGGCAGATATCAGGGAGATTGTTTCTCTGGGGGTTCCGGTCGTAGAGGATTGCGCTCAGTCACTGGGGAGTAGCTATGATGGGTTGCCGACCGGAAGCTTTGGCGCATTGTCCGTTTTCTCTTTCTATGCAACCAAGGTGATCTGCACAGGAGAAGGGGGGATGATCGCTTCAGGTGATTCGCAGTTACTCCAAAAAATCAGGGATTTGCGTGATTACGATGAAAAAGATGACTCGCGCCTGCGCTATAACTACAAGCTGACCGATTTACAGGCGGCCATGGGATTGACTCAGCTCCGGAAACTACCGGTCCTGATCGGACGCCGTCGGGCAATTGCCGGGCGATATAATGAATTCTTTCGTGAACATCTCTTACCCGTGCCTGTTTCTCCTTCGGACCGTGAGCATATCTATTACCGTTATATCATCAGAACCAGGCACCTTTCGAAGCTGCTCGATGCCGGCAGGGATGCAGGGATCGCTTACCGGAGACCGGTCTTCAAACCTCTCCATCATTACCTTGGAATGACAGGTTATCCGAAGACCGATGAGGCTTTTCTCGGGACCGTTTCCATTCCGATCTATCCATCTCTGCGAGACACAGAGGTTAAAACTGTACTTAATCATCTTCAATCCATTCTGAAATGAGGTTACCGGCATGTTCTCCAGTGAAAGGTCATGGAAGGCTTCGTTCCAGCGGATATTCTGGATATCGGCCCTGATAGTTTTCGTCATGCTCCTTGTTCCTCCCGTCCGTTATATGTTTTTCGAACATATCGGCCGCTGGCTTTATATCCTGCTTTTTGCTTTTTCCACCTCCGCCATGCTCACGCCTGTCATGATGGCCATTGCCACAAAAGCCGAAATCGTCGATATCCCCGGAGGCCGGAAGATCCATTCCGAGGTAACTCCCCTGCTCGGCGGCGTTGCCATTATCATCTCTTTTATCTCCGCTATCCTCTCCAACATGATCCTTGATACCCGGATCATCGCCCTGATTGCTGGAGGTGCGGTCGTGGCGATAGTCGGGCTGGTCGACGACTGGAAAAATATCCGGGCCGGCTACAAGCTCTTCATCCAGATTCTCGTCGTTATCATCCTGATCCGTTCCGGGATCATCCTCGACCTCTTTCCGATACATACCACCTGGGGCTATCTTTTAAACGCAGCTCTTTCCATAATCTGGATCGTGGGTCTGACCAATGCCATGAATTTCATCGACGGCATGGATGGTTTGGCTACTGGCGTCAGCGCGATCATCTCCCTTTTTCTGGGGCTTGTTGCTTTTCAGACCAATCAGCCGTTCATGGGATGGATCTCCATCGCCATGATGGGAAGCTGCCTCGGTTTCCTTCCATTCAATTTCAGTCTGAGAAAACGGGCAGCGATTTTCTTAGGCGATGCCGGGAGCACATTCGTCGGGTTTGTCCTTTCATCCCTGGCCATCAAGGCAGACTGGGCCGACAACAATCCCATTGTCTCTTTTGCCACCCCGGTTCTAATCTTCTGGGTCCTGATTTATGACATGGCCTATATCAGTATAGAGCGCGTCATCTCCGGCAAGGTTAAAAGTTTCAAGAACTGGATCGATTATGTGGGTACCGATCATATTCATCACCGCCTTCTTGCCGTCTTCGGCGACAGGAGAAAAACGGTTCTTTTCATCTTTTTTCTCTGTGCAACCTTATGCATCAGTGCGATTACACTGAGGAATGCCCGCCTTATAGACGGAATCCTTACGGTTCTGCAGGCATTCCTTATTACCGTAATTGTTTCTATTCTTGAATATTCAGGCCGCAGAAGGTAAAATATTGGAAGAAAGGGGTCAAGGATTCCAGGGTTCAAGTGATCGAGAATGCGATGGCAACAGCCCATACCCACATTGCTTCAGATCAGGTGTTGTGCAAAGGTCTCAAAGAGGTGTTATGAAAAGGTCTCGCGCTGAAAAGATAAGATCACTCGGATTCTGCCTCGGTGCTTCGACTATTTCAGCTGTCTGGCTTGATGCTGAGCGGTGCCCTGGTACCGGGACATCCTGTTTTTCTCAGAATCCCCGGGTTGCGGGTTTTTTAACACTTCCCCATGAGGGCGATCCCAGACGCACTCTTCTTTCCGCGTTTAAGCAGGTCGGAAATTCTTTCGACAGGATAGCCGCAACAGGCCGGAGATTTCATAAGCTTTTAAATTTATCCACTATTCCAGAACCGGAAGCGGTTGAATATGCGTACGGATTTGTAAAATCTCCGGTAATTTCCTCTCCGGCCATTGTCTCTGCGGGCGGTGAAACATTCATGGTTTATGTACTGGACGGCTCCGGAAGAATATCGAATGTTTGCACAGGTAACAAGTGCGCTTCCGGCACGGGCGAGTTTTTTTTACAGCAGCTCCGGAGAATGAATGTTTCTATGGAAGAGGCTGCTACCTGGGCGGTATCGGAAGAGCCTCATAATGTTTCCGGCCGGTGTTCCGTTTTCTGCAAATCGGATTGCACCCACGCTACGAATAAAGGCGTGCCAAAGTCAAAGGTTGCCTCAGGCCTCTGCAAAATGATGGCAAACAAGATTCTGGAGCTCTTAAAAAAGGTGAAAAGAGAAAATATCATGATCACCGGCGGGACAACCAAAAACAGGATGATGATAGAATACCTGCAAAGAGAGATTCAGGGCCTGATCGTTCCAAGAGAGGCCCCTTATTTTGAAGCTCTTGGAGCGGCATTGTGGGCTCTTGAACATGAAACTCTCTTCCTGTCCGGAATGGATGCTTTGTTTAAAAACGAAGCGATATCCTTTGAAATGCTTTTACCGTTAAAAAAATTTGAAGATATGGTGGAATTCAAAACCATGTCTACAGGCGAAATCAGGGCGGGTGACGACTGCACCTTTGGTCTTGATGTCGGTTCGACTACGACAAAGGCCGTTCTTTTGCGGAACAGAGATGATGCAATTCTCGAATCGGTTTACCTTCGGACAAACGGTGATCCGGTGGGAGCTTCAAAAAAGTGCTATGAACATATAATCAAAGAGGTTGAAAAGAAGGCGCCTCTTTCGGAAATATCAATTGAAGGCTTAGGGGTATGCGGCTCAGGCCGTCAGATCGCGGGCCTTCACGCGCTGACGGACGGTATCATAAATGAAATAATCGCCCATGCGGAGGCTGCTGTATATTTCGATCCTAAAGTCGATACGATATTTGAAATAGGGGGGCAGGACGCAAAGTACACATACATTACCAATTCAGTGCCTTCGGATTATGCCATGAACGAGGCATGTTCAGCCGGCACAGGCTCTTTCCTGGAAGAATCGGCTCATGAAACTCTTGGAATAAAGATGGAAGATATAGCCGGTGTCGCCCTGAGAGGATCGAAGCCGCCGAACTTCAATGATCAATGCGCAGCCTTCATATCCTCTGATATTAAAAATGCCATTCATGAAGGATTAAAACACGAAGATATTGTTGCTGGGCTCGTATACTCGATTTGCATGAATTATTCCAACAGGGTCAAGGGAAACAGGCCCGTAGGTGAGAAAGTATTTATGCAGGGAGGGGTATGTTACAACCGGGCTGTTCCTCTTGCCATGGCGGCTTTAGTCGGGAAGCCTATTGTTGTGCCTCCGGAGCCGGGTCTTATGGGAGCTTTCGGAGCCGCTCTGGTGGTCAAAAAAAGAATCGAAACGGGCTTGATGCAAAAAAAGCTTTTTGATCTTAAAGCGCTTGCAGACCGGGAGGTCAGGTACGGCAAGACATTCATATGCAAGGGAGAAAAAAATGAATGCGACCGGCGCTGCAATATAGCGATAATAGAACTTGAGAATAAAAAATATCCTTTTGGGGGCGCCTGCAACCGTTACTATAACCTGCGCCATAATATAAAAAGCGATGCCGATAAGCTTGACCTTGTCCGAGTCCGGCAGAAGCTTGTTTTTGGAAAATATGCTGCTTCACATTTAACCCCGATAAATGGGATAAGTAAGTCTATGAGATTCTTTCCTGCCACTCTTTCCAGTACCCCCTTGAGGGATAAAAAAACGCAGGAACGAATCTCTTCCTTACTAAACGGATCAAAGAAAGGACTGAAGGGCCGGATCGGAATAAACAGAAGCTTTCTTGTCAATACTTACTATCCCTTATATTCAAACTTTTTCCGTGAAATCGGATTTGAACCCGTAATTCCCATGATTCCTTCGAAAGAGGGAGTAGATCAGAAGAACGCTGCGTTTTGTTATCCGGTTGAGCAGGCGCATGGTTTTTTCTGGTCTCTCATTTCGGGCAGTGATGTTCCGGAGTTCATCTTTCTACCTCATTTTAAAGCCGTGCCTGTCACAAACGGGTATGGAAGTTCACAGGTCTGTCCTCTCGTTCAGGGGGAAACATTTTATCTTCAAACCACATTCAGAAAGAAGATTGAAGAGCTAAGGAGAAAAGGCGTAAAAATCCTCGATCCTCTTATTGATCTTACCAAAGGGATAGAAGCCGCAAAAGAGCCTCTTCTTAAAACTGCTAAATCGATGGGATTGCCCTTGAGGGATGCTGAAAAAGCATTTCATGCAGCGGCTGATGCCCAGGAGAACTGCTTTAATGAGATGAGGTCTATAGGTAATGAAACCCTGAAAGAACTTGAAAAAGATCCTGAAAAATTAGGCGTAGTGATTTTTGGCAGGCCATACAACGGCTTTGTTGAGGAAGCCCACATGGGAATACCGCGTAAATTTGCATCGAGAGGCATCAGTGTTTTGCCGTTTGATTTTCTCGATTTTGATAATGAAGACGGCAAACGCCACATGTACTGGGGAATGGGACAGATGCTGCTTAAAGCCGGAAAAGTTGTACAGCGCCATCCACAGCTTTTCGGCACATATATAACCAATTTTTCCTGCGGTCCTGATTCGTTTATTATAGGGTATTTCAGGGACCTGATGGGAAGAAAACCGTCATTAACCCTTGAGCTCGACAGCCATACCGCCGATGCCGGGCTGGAAACGAGAATCGAAGCTTTTATTGATATTGTTAATTCATACAGGCAGCTTCTTTCCGAAAAAAAGATTACGGGAATGAAAAGGAGATTTATACCGGCAAGGGTGGCTTTTGAAAACGGGATGCCGGGAGTAATTACATCGTCCGGCAATGTCCTGCCGATGAACGATCCGGGTGTTAAGATTCTGTTGCCTTCCATGGGCAGACTCGCAACAGAATCGTTTGCGGCGGTATTCGGAGGGAAAGGCTATAATGTTGTGGCGCATCCTCCGGCCGATAAAGCTGTTCTAAAGCTGGGTCGGGCCAACACCTCCTGCAAGGAGTGCCTGCCCCTGATACTGACCACCGGAACCCTTCTTAATTGCATAAATAACGGAAGATCGAAGGGAGAGGTTCTGGTTTATTTCATGCCGACCTCTTCCGGCCCATGCAGGTTCGGACAATACCACATTTTTATGGAGGATCTTATTGCAAGGCTCGGTATTCCTGATGTAGCAATGTTCTCACTTACTTCCGAGAATTCATACGGAGGAATGGGGAACGATTTTCACAAAAAAGGCTGGTGGGGTGTTGTAATATCGGATGTGATGGAAGATATACGTTCAATGATTCTGGCAAATGCGCTTGATCGTGATTCAGCTCTGGATCTTTTTGAAAAGGAATGGAGTTTGATTTTGAATGAACTTGGGAATGGGGACTTTACCAGTTTGAGAAAGAAGTTAAAGGAGAGCTGCGGAAACTTTAAAGCGCTTCCGATGAAACTCCTGCCGGATGAAGTCCCGAGGATATCTCTTGTCGGGGAGATATTTGTCCGGAGGGATTCCATATCAAGACAGAATCTGACGGAGAAACTTGCGGATATGGGATTTGCAACCGTTTGCTCTCCGATTGCCGAGTGGCTTCATTATTGCGATTATCTGGTTGATAAAAACCTTGTTGATGCAAAGATGTCGGGTCGTGAAAAACTCTCTTTTGCCTTTAAAAAGAGGATCATGAGAAACTATGAGAAAAGCATCAAGAAAATCTTTTCGCTTTCGGGACTGGTGCATGCCGGACATGTAAATGCAGAATCGATTGTAAAAACAGCCATGCCGTACATATCGGATAATCTTACCGGTGAAGCGGTTTTGACTGTTGGAAGCGCTTTGGCCGAGATTGCTTCTCATGCCTGCGGCGTAATTGCAATAGGACCTTTCGGATGCATGCCGAACAGGCTGTCGGAAGCGATACTGACCGAGGTAATGAACCGGGAAGGCAAACTTGCAGCCGAGCCGGACAACAGGCGCCTCAGAAACGTTCTCTCCGATGTGGATAATCTCCCTTTTCTTGCAATTGAAAGCGACGGATCTCCATTTCCTCAGCTTATAACCGCAAAGCTTGATGCTTTCTCCCTGCAGGCGAAAAGGCTTCACTCAGCGATGATGAGGAATTAAGGCATGAGGTACAAGTCGAGAGATGAGAGGCAACAAATTGTATTTAATGGATTAATATAAGCCTCTTGACAATAAAACAGCAACATAATATAGGAGTCACGTCTTTTTTGTCGTATGTGATGTTAATTTATTTGATGCGGCAAAAAAAATGTACAGGCTGGGATAATATTAATATTCAGGTTTATACATGAAAAACAGGTAATTTAAACAGGAGGTGCTTGCATGGCGGATTATAATATCAATATTTTTTTGGATGATGAAAGATTTAAAAAAATTGAAGAGGTTCAGTTGGCCGACAAAGTTAAAATGATCGACGGGAAAAAGGCTATCCAGGTGCCTTTCACAGATAAGGAGCATAAAAAACTTATCAAAGGTTTTCCGGATCTGGCTTTCGATGCGTCCAATTCCTGTGTTATTCCGGAAAATCCCGATAAAATCCTTTTTGATATTGTTGTCAGCATGAAGACCGTAGATGTTATGAAATTTGCAATTATGAAAATTTATAGTCCTCTTGCAGGAAAAGCGCCCCGGGCTGCAAGATACTAGCCTGTTTTCCGGTTTGTTCCGGAATATACGGTATTTTTTAAAAGGGAAAGATCTTTTGATCTTTCCCTTTTTTATTCCCAAAAACAGATGTAAGATTTTCCATGTTGTAAAAAAAACCGACACTCGCAGTCCAAAATCCTGAGAAAGTATCTTTTCCCCGCCGGTTAAAATCGATATAAACACGCCCCTGCACGAATGAAATCAGGCAATTAATAATATCACTGATTATTTCAAGTTATCTGGCATATTTTTTGTAATACCATATCTGCAACACATGTTTATTTAATAGCTCACCTATGTGCAGAAAAGGAGGTTCCGGCTGTGCTGAAAGAAGCTGAAACAAGCGGGAAACAGACAAGTCATGAGGAGTTCTCCTGTGAGAAACTGGCTGCAGTGGATAATGTAATCGAACACTACCGTTCAAGGCCGGGAGCTTTGATTCCTGTTTTGGAAGAAGTACAGGAAATTCTCAGCTACATACCTAAACCCATCCAGAAAAGAATTGCGCTCGGATTGGGAGTTCCCTTTAGTGAGGTCTGGGGGGTGGTGACCTTCTATTCATTTTTTACCACGACGCCAAGAGGGCGGCACACAATAAGATGTTGTCTGGGTACGGCCTGCTATGTCAGGGGTAGCAAGAAAAACCTGGAAAAGCTCTCCACTCTTCTTCACGTTGAACCGGGTGAAACAACCGAAGATCGCCGGTTTTCGCTTGAGACTGTCCGGTGCCTTGGAGCCTGCGCTCTTGCTCCGGTTGTGGCGGCCGACGGGGAAACTTTTGCGCAGGTGAAACCTTTAAAAATACCGGAAATTCTGGATGCATTCAAGTAACTCTGATTTTTTGGAATGTATAACAATTTTAAGAGAGGGACAACTCGAATGAGTCGATTAACTCCGGAAAGCTTGAACAGACTTCGTGATGATATGAGCCGTTTCATGGCCGTCCGTTTTATGGAAGATATCCATGACGGGCAACCGGTTTATCCGTATCACCTGATGTTCTGCGGTGGAACCGGATGCCGGGCATCCAAAAGCATGGAGATAAAGCATCATCTTATCGATGCCATTGAAAAGCGGCAACTTCAGGACAAAATCGTGCTGATCGAGACCGGTTGCATCGGCTTCTGCGCCCATGGTCCGGTCATGGTCGTTTATCCGGGAGGCGTTTTTTATCAATATCTGAAGCCTGATGATATGGATGAAATTCTGGATGAGCATATTCTAAAGGGTTATCCCGTAGATCGCTTACTGTATAAAGATCCTGTCTCGGGCCGTTCTATACCGCGATTAAAAGAGATTCCCTTCTTTTCCATGCAGCAGGCGCGTGTTTTAAGAAACAAGGGTTTAATAGCTGCTGAACATATTGAAGAATATGTTGGAACCGGCGGCTATCTTGGGGCATGCAAGGCGCTTCTGGAAATGCAGCCGGAGGAGATAATAAAAGAGATCAAGGTTTCAGGCCTGCGCGGGCGAGGTGGCGCAGGATTTCCGACAGGCCTCAAATGGGAGTTTGCAAACCGTTCCCAGGGCCCGGTCAAATATATTCTCTGTAATGCCGATGAAGGTGATCCGGGGGCATTTATGGATTGTGCAGTGCTGGAATCTGATCCACACGCGGTTTTGGAGGGTATGATCATTGCGGCCAAGGCTATCGGGGCTCACCAGGGCCATATTTACTGCAGAGCCGAGTATCCGCTGGCCGTCAAACGGCTAAATATTGCAATTGGCCAGGCCCGCGAGCATGGTCTGCTGGGAAAAGATATTCTGGGTTCAGGTTTTGACTTTGATCTTGATATTTATCGCGGAGCCGGAGCATTTGTCTGCGGCGAGGAAACAGCGCTTATGACCTCTATCGAGGGCAAGCGGGGTACGCCTCGGCCAAGGCCGCCGTTCCCGGCGGTTTCCGGATTATGGAAAAAGCCGACTGTTTTGAACAATGTTGAAACCCTGGCCAGTGTAGCCCAAATAATCATTAACGGCGGCAACTGGTACGCCGAACTGGGCACCCTGCGCAGCAAAGGAACAAAGATATTTTCCGTTACCGGAGATGTAAACAACATTGGATTAGTGGAGGTTCCGGTGGGCGCTGCCCTTGGCGATATTGTTTTTGATATTGCCGGCGGTATTGCCAAAGGTAAGAAGTTTAAGGCTGTTCAGCTGGGCGGTCCTTCCGGAGGGTGTATTCCGGGGCAGCATCTGAATACGCCTGTTGATTATGAGTCGCTTACCATGCTTGGCGCTATCATGGGTTCCGGGGGCATGATCGTCATGGACGAAGACAAGTGCATGGTGGATGTGGCCCGGTTCTTCATGGAGTTTTGCGCCGATGAGTCATGCGGCAAGTGTACACCGTGCCGGGTTGGCACCCGCAAGATGCTCGAAGTGCTCACCCGGATCTGTGAAGGCAGGGGCAAGGCCGGAGACATTGAAACACTTGAACGGTGGGCTGACATTATGCGCAATACCTCTTTATGCGGCCTTGGCCAAACGGCTTCAAACCCGGTGCTTTCCACCCTCCGGTATTTCCGTCATGAATATGAAGCCCATATTTATGAAAAACGATGCCCTGCCGTGGTGTGTTCAGGCCTTTTTGACGCCCCGTGCCGACATGCCTGCCCGGTCGGGATGGATATACCCGACTATATTGCCCTTATCCGGGAGAACAGACTGGATGATGCGTACAAGGTGCTGCTGAAGACAAATCCGTTTCCAAGCATTTGCGGGCGGGTCTGCGAGCACCGATGCGAGATGAAATGCCGGCGTTCCATGATTGATGAACCGGTTAGCATAAAGTACCTTAAACGTTATATAACCGATCATGCTGCAAGGCCGCCTGTCAAACCGGCGATAATGGAGCGCACGGAAAAAATCGCGGTTATTGGCGCAGGCCCGTCAGGCCTGACCGCTGCCAAGGATCTTGCCTTGCGGGGCTACCGGGTAAGTGTATTCGACCAATTTCCCGAGGCTGGTGGAATGCTGAGATGGGCTATTCCCGCCTACCGGCTTCCCCGTGATGTGCTCAGAATGGAAATTCAGGATATCTTCGATCTGGGAGTCGAATTTAAGGGAAACACGCGCATTGGCCGGGATATTTCATGGGATGAGATTGCAGGACGGTTTCATGCGGTATATCTGGCTGTCGGCGCCCAGAGGAGTTCCGCCGCTGATATGCAAGAGATCGAAGGGGTCCGGGTGACCGGTGCGGTGGAGTACCTCCGGGAGTATAATCTTGGCAATAATCCGCATACCGGCCTGAGTGTAGTGGTTGTAGGCGGCGGCAATGCGGCAATCGATGCAGCCAGATGCGCCATAAGGCTCGGGGCTCAGGATGCGGTTATTCTTTATCGTCGGCAGAAGGAGGACATGCCGGCACAGGCAGAGGAGATTCTGGCGGCAGAACAGGAAGGAGTCCGCATATGTGTCATGGGCGCTCCTCTGCGGTTTGAACAAACGCCAAATCCGCTGAAAAAACTCATCTGTCAGCGGATGACCCTTGGTGAATTTGATGCCAGTGCAAGAAGAAAGCCGGTTCCTGTTCCTGGAGAGCAATTCGAACTTGAAACCGACCATGTCATACTGGCAATAGGACAACAAGTTGATATTACAAATGATATACAAACTATCGGTGTCGGGATCAATCGAAAGGGCCTGATCGAAATTATACCGGGTAAAAAGACCGGAACTGCGGGAACGATGATATTTGCCGGCGGAGATGCGGTAAGGGGCCCGGATACGGTGATCGGCGCTGTTGCTGATGGTCACAGAGCTGCCGAGGAGATAGATGCGGCCATACGTGAAAAAAATGCGGAGCCGTCCTATGAGCCGCCTCCGCCGGAAGTGATGGAAATTCCAAAATCAGCTGAAGCGCAAACAGATTCTAAACCGAGGGCATCAATGCCTGAGGCTGATCCGGTTGAGAGAAAAAAAGATTTTAGAGAGGTGGAACTCGGACTTACTCCTGAGTTTGCCTTTACAGAAGCCTGTCGCTGTCTGCAATGTAATCTTAAGGATGTCGAATCTGACTCAGGCGGATCATAGACGATGGGTTGGTTATGATTCCGGCGGTTCGCAGGCGACGCCATAATCCGGCTTTGCTTTAGATCGGATGTTTCACAAAGGAGAAAGATGCGCATGGAAAATAGTCCAAAGCAGGTAAATGTGACCATTGACGGTCTCCGGTTATCTGTCCCTGAAGGGATGACAATCCTGGAAGCCGCCCGGCAAAACAGCATCCGGATTCCTACCCTTTGTCATCATCCTGCGCTGTCGGCATGGGGAGGATGCCGGTTGTGCGTTGTTGAGGTGGATGGCAGCCCTAAACTGGTCGCCAGTTGTGTTATGCCGGTGCGCGATGGGATGTCGGTCGTTACCAGCAACAGTAACATTATTGCCGCACGGCGGACTATTCTGGAGTTTCTTTTTGCCGAGCGCAATCACAACTGCATGTTCTGTTCCCAGAGCGGTGATTGTGAACTGCAGGCTCTGGCATACGAACTGCAGATGGACCATCTTACCGTACCCCAGTCCTACGAGCAGTATCCAGTGGATATTACCAGTGAGTACATGGGAATTGACCATAATCGCTGTGTTCTGTGTGGACGATGCGTTCGTGCGTGTCATGAGATTGCCGGCGCTTACGTTCTCAACTACCAGGGGCGGGGCATAAAGAACCGGATCTCTTTTGACCTTAATATGAGCCGGGATGAATCCTCGTGCATGAGTTGCGGCGCATGCATGCAGGTCTGCCCAACAGGAGCCATTTTTAACCGTTACCGGAGCCATCGATCGGTAAAAGGGCATCAGCAGGACAGTCGTATCGTAACAGATGCTTTTTGTCCCCGTTGCGGTTTAATGTGCGAAACGCATACAATTGTTGAAGATAACCAACTGCTAAGGATCGAAGGCCACATCAGGCCCGGAAATATGGGATCGGAACGCGGCCAATTATGTGTCAAAGGTCGTTTTGAGCCTCTGAAAACACCGGGACAGCGCCTGCTTAATCCAATGATCCGCGGGAGCGACGGAATATGGAAAGAGACCACATGGAAAACGGCCATGGATATGGTTGAAAGCAGGATGAGCGTAAGAAACGGCGGAACATTCGGGCTGGTCTCCAGCCGCTGCGCCAATGAACACCTCATGATATTCAGAGATCTTATGCTTAAAGGCTGGTCAGCCGATTATCTGGACACAATTGATGGCCGTACCTTGAGGACGCTGGCCGGCGCCTGGAAAGAGCTCGGTAAAACCTTTCTGGGTCTGAAAGAAGCGCCATGGCAACGCATACCGGATGCAGATCTTATTATGGCGGCCGGAGCCAACTCCTTTGAAACACAGCCTCTGATAGAAGGAGTAATAAGACGGGCGATTCTCGAAAAAGGAATTAGCGCAATTGTTATCGGATCCACCGACCCTGTCAGTCCCTGGAGCGCTGATTATGTGCCTGTAGCTGAGGGGAATGAACCGCTGGTAATGGAGGCTTTCCTGGCGCAGACGCTTAAAATTCATACACTGCAAAGATCACCGGGTTGGGAGCCTGTCATTTCAGAGATGAAAGAGATAGATGTACAAAGCCGCCTTAATCAGGCCGGCCTTGATAATTCCGCGAAAGAAGCGTTTATGTCTGCGGTTGATGCCTTTGTAAAGAGCAGGAACCCGATGATCATTGCCGGGAAAGGAATTACTGACCTGCCGCAGGCCGGCAGTTTACGCAACCTGATGCTTCTGTCTCTCATTAAAGGTATATTACCGGAAAACGCTGTGCGGGTGGTGATTCTCAAATCAAACGGCAACAGCTCCGGTGCTCTGAAACTTGGAATATCCACAGGAGCGCCGGAAGGAAAGTACCGGCGTGGTTTGATGCTGCTGGATGAAGAGAATCTGGAAGGTTCTCAGCTCCTGGAACGGCTTGGGAGTCTTGAATTTCTGGCTGTTATCACACCTTATTTCCCGGAAGCGCTGAAAGATATTGCACATGTCCTTATTCCGAGACCTTCATTGCTTGAGGAGGAGGGCACATATACCTCCCTGGATGGTCAGGAGATCCGCACGCTGAACCCGGTGCTGAAAAGGCCGAAAGATGTGAGCGAGTCCTGGCAAACTCTGCTGGCTCTGATGCAGCGTACCGAGTTCCATCCCGGTTATGCCCGGTGGAAAGATATCAGGGCCAGAGTTATCAGCGAAATGCAATCGGTGTAACATTGCATTTATTGGAGGTGAATTAATGTCAAAACCCAAGGTGGCTACTGTATGGTTGGAAGGATGTGCCGGATGCCACATGTCTTTCCTGGATCTGGACGAAAAGCTTTTGGATATATTTGATGCTGTTGATATTACAGTGAGTCCGGTAACGGACTTCAAAAATTTTGATTTTGGTTCTCTGTCCGTCGGCATAATAGAAGGCGGTATCGGCAATAAGGAACAGGAGGAGATTGCCATTAATCTCCGGGAGCATTGTAAAATCCTCATTGCGTGGGGCGACTGCGCGGTTTTTGGCGGGATTAATACAATGCGAAATGCAATTCCGGTAAAGGAACTGCTCCGTTACGGTTATCAGGAGACTGCCGGCACAACTTCGGGCGTTTTGCCGATTCATGAGGAATTGCCGCTTCTTCTGGAGCAGGTCCTGCCGGTCAATCGCCTTGTGACCGTGGATGTATATGTTCCCGGATGTCCGCCATCTCCGGAATCGATTGCCTACTGCCTTACGGAAATTTTAAAGGGACGAATGCCTGTTGTTCTTCCACCGAAGATGATGCACTTTGATTGAGGAGGCCGATTACATGAGCGACAACAGAAAAATAACGATTAATCCGATTACCCGCCTTGAAGGCCACGGCAAGGTTGTAATCCACCTGGATTCGGACGGCAATGTGGAAGATGCCAAGTTTCATGTTACCCAGTTCAGGGGATTTGAGCGGTTTTGCCATGGCCGGCCATTTGAGGAAATGCCGATTATCACTCAGCGAATCTGCGGAATTTGCCCGGTCAGCCATCAACTGGCTTCAGCCAAAGCGTGCGATGCCATATTGGGTGTAAAAATTCCGGACGCGGCGATAGCGCTGAGACGGCTTCAGCATATGGGACAGTTTATCCAGTCCCATGCGCTCCATTTCTTCTATCTGGCCAGCCCTGATCTTCTCTTCGGATGGGACTCCGACCCGGGACAGCGCAATATAGTTGGAGTGATAGGCGCTTATCCGGATATAGCCAAAAAAGGTATAAGGCTGAGAAAGTTCGGCCAGGATATCATAAGGTCTCTCGGGGGTAAAAGTATACATCCGGCCTATGCGATTCCCGGTGGTGTTATTAACAGCCTGACAGAAAAGGCGCGTGATGATTTGTTGACGGGATTTGAACCAGCCTATGATGCCTGTTACTCCGGCCTGGATTTTATCAAGGAATGGCTTGAAAAGAACCGGGATGAAATCGAAAGGTTTGCAAATTTTCAGTCCCTTATGACAGGCCTTGTGAATGATGCCGGTTGTCCGGATATGTATGACGGAAAACTGCGGATTCAGCACAGCTCCGGAAACATCCGCATGGAATTCGACCCCGGAGATTATCTGAACTTTATCGCAGAGCATGTTGAGGCGTGGTCATACCTGAAATTTCCTTATTTCAGAGAGCAGGGATTTCCCAACGGTTCTTACAGGGTAGGGCCGCTGGCCAGGGTCAATATAGCCGATGCCATGAGTACATCCAAGGCTCAGTCCGAGTTGCTGACTTACAGGGAAAAGACCCGCGACGGGTTGAGCGGGTCCACTCTCCTGTTTCATTACGCGCGGTTGATCGAGTTGCTTAACTGTTTAGAAGTAGCTGAAATATTATTGCAAAGCGAAGTCATCTGCGGTACGGATATCCAAAACCGTGCGTCTGTTTCAAACAATGAAGGCATTGGTGTCATCGAGGCTCCCCGTGGAACCCTTATTCACCATTACAGAGTGGATAAATACGGCGTTATCGAAGACGTCAATCTGATTGTGGCAACCGGACACAATAATCAGGCCATGAATCAATCCGTAGGTATGGTAGCCAGAGAGTATATTCGGGAAGGGCATGTAAGGGAAGGCATATTAAACCGTATCGAGGGCGCAATCCGATGTTACGATCCCTGTCTTTCATGTTCGACCCACGCTCTGGGTCAAATGCCCCTCAATGTAAAAATTTACAGCAAGGATTTGCAACTGCTGATTCAACTGCAAAGGGACTGATAAGTGGACGGATTTCAGAACTCTGAAACGGTTAATATATGGATTATTGGTTATGGCAACCGTAATCGCCGGGATGACGGAGTTGGACCACATGTGGCTGACCGGCTTAAGCTCCGCTTTGGGGATGCCGGAAGAGTCCGGATGGTGTCGGTTCATCAGCTTGAGCCGGAGATAGCTGAGGCGCTTAGGACCTCAAGCGTGATTATTTTCATCGACTCTTCCCGGGAAATGTTGCCAAGGGGGGGGCGGGCATGGAGCCGGATTCGGCCGGTTTTGGATATGCACGGCATTACCCACAGCCTGAAGGCAGGTACTTTGCTGGGATTGATTCTACTGTTGTATGATCGCTGTCCCGATGCATGGATGGTGTCTGTGCAGGGAAGCGATTATGACTTTGGTGAAGGACTGAGCAAGTCGACTGAAAGGAGCGCAATCCGGGTAACCGGTGAGGTTGCCCGTTTTATCCAAAGAGGTTTGAAAAGCAACTCCCCGACAAAAGCGATAAACGATAATGATCGCATGGAGAATAACAATGAAGGTTTTTACATAAGGAGTAAACCATGGCCGGCTTAACCGATATACTTATCATTGATGATGATAAAGATCTGGTGCAGGCAATGCAGATCATTCTGGAAAGGCATGATTATGGTGTCCGTACGGCCTATAACGGGAAACAAGGCTATGATAAAATACAAACCAGGCCTCCTGATCTTATCATCCTGGATGTTATGATGGCGACCGATACGGAAGGTTTCGATCTGGCATATAAGCTTAAACAGAGTCCCGAGTACCGGAATATTCCAATAATAATGGCGACATCCTTTACACGGACAATGGCGGAAGAGGGACCTGAAAGGTTTCAGCACATAATGGGAGAATCATGGCCGGTATCTCACTTAATAGAGAAACCTATTGATCCTGAAGTATTGGTAGCAGCCATAAAAAAAATACTTGCAGAGTTTAAAAAGGAATAATGGATGCATAAAATATAATTCCTTGCGGAGGAGTCTTGCCGATGCAGCCTGGGTATGAACTAGTAAAAGAACAGTTGTTCTTTCGCAAAGAACTTATCGAAAGGTTGCCCTGGTTGATCCGCCTCCGGTGGATAATTGTTGCAGCCGGTTTCGCCGGATACGGAGCCTTATGCCTTTTCGGGCAAAACTTGCCGCCGTTTCCCATTGCTATCGTGTTCTCTGCTATCCTCCTTTACAACCTGCTGTTTCATCTGGTCTGGAAATATATTCCGCCTTTTAAGTTGCAAAGTGTTCGTCAGTCTGATGATGCGCCCCGCCTTTGTGACCGTGAGATACGGGCATTTACGCTTTTCGCCCATACCCAGATTTCAGCCGACCTTTTGGCCCTTTGTGCTGCTGTTTACTATTCGGGGGGTATTTACAGCCCGCTTGTGCACTTCTTCATATTCCATATCATACTGACCGGCATCCTGCTGCCGCCGGTCAGTTGCTATCTTTATGGAATCCTTGTATTCCTGGTAATGGGGGGGCTCCTTTTGTTCCAGCAATGGTCTCTCGTACCTATTTACCCGATATGGTTTCAGGATGCCTTGTTCTCCAATAAATCCGGACTGAATGAGATCATTATCCGGTATCTTACACTTATGACGGTTATCCTTGTCACGGCATTTCTGGTGACAACCATAAAGCTGAGTCTGAGAACCAAAGGCAGAGAGCTGCTGCATTTATCCAAAGCTCTTGACGAAAGCAACACAAAGCTTACGGCTCTCTACGAGATGGTCAGGGAAATGGGGCTCTGCTCAGAACAAAAAGCCCTGATGGATTCGGCTACCCGCCATGCTGCAGGGATAATGGGGGTAAAGGCATGTTCCATCAAACTGATTGATGAACAGCAAAAAACACTTCGCTTTGCTTCAGCTTACGGACTCAGTGAAGATTACACCAAATCCAAAGACTGTATTGATATTACAAAAAGTCCGATAAACAGGAAAATTATCGAAGGTTCTGTCAGTGCCATAGGAAATATTGAGGAACGGGATTATTTTCAGTATCCCGAAGATATCAGAAAAGAGGGAATTGCATCCATGATCTGTCTTCCCCTCCGCGTTGATAAGATGGTTCTCGGTGTATTCTGCGTTTACAGCAAAACAGCACACTATTTCGGAGACAGTGATGTCAGGTTTTTTGCTCTGATGGCCGACCTAACTGCGCTGGAAATTGAAAAACTCAATACTCAACTTAACCGCACCTGGTTTTTACAAAAGGTCGCCCACCAGCTTCGTTCTCCATTGCATGCTGTTGTGGGTCTCCTCAAAATATTGAAAAACGGTTATCTTGGCGCCATAAATGCCCGGCAGGAAGAGATTCTTCTGCGCTGTGAAAAACGACTCGAGATGTCTGACAGCCTGGTAAGCGACCTGTTAAGGCTGAGCATCAGACGTTCAAGTCCGAACCGAGATGATATGCACCAGGTCTATTTACAAAAGGTACTGAGGTCTTTATCGGGTTTTTTTGAGGCTCAGGCCAGAGAGAAATCCTTATATATTGAATTCCAGATTGATGACACGCTGCCTGCTGTAACGGCAACCGAAAGGATGCTCGACGATCTGTTCTCAAATCTGATTTCCAATGCCATAAAATATACACCGCCAGAAGGAAGGGTTGCCATCCGTCTGGAGCGTGGAGAGGAAAACCGGATACTCCTGGAAGTAACGGACACCGGGATCGGTATCCCGGAAGATGCCTTTTCGAAGCTGTTTACCGAATTTTTCAGGGCCGAAAACGCCAAATCCTATACGGAAGCCGGAACAGGACTGGGTTTGGTCATCGTTAAAGAAATACTTGACCGGCTGAAAGGTACCGTTTCCGTAAACAGTATCCCCGGAAAGGGTGCCACTTTTACCTGCAGGTTTCACGTCCGGTGACCGGTCTGCTTTCCGCAACCCCTGCCTTTTAATTTACTACCCAGACAGCCATCTTTTTAGCCATATGCAGAATTTTCCTGCTTACTCGTCCGATAAAGAACTCTTCAACCGCTGAAAGTCCGCGCCTTCCGACCACAATGGTTCCGAAGCCTCCCTCTTTTGCCTCAGTGATTATACTGCCGGCTCTGCTTGGCTTTTCGGTAATAATCTTCCCTGATATCTTTGGTGCAGCAATACCGGCGGTAACGAGTTTTCTTTTGGCCTCTTCAATAGCAGGTTCGATTTTTTTCCTGTTCATCTCAGTCCAGTCGGTGCAAATTTCGGCAAAAGATAGTTCGCCTTGCCTGGCCGATCCGAGTGTTCTTATTACATTGCATATCATTATTTCACAATCCGTATTATTCAGCATTGAGCCCACACTGGAGACACATTTCATGGATCCTTTTGATCCATCGAACGCTATGAGAAATTTTTTGGGATTCGGCTTTCCGCCGACGACAACGAGGGGAATATCAACCAGATTCCCTATCAGTTTGTTTGCCACGCTTCCTAATACAATATCTTTAAAATTGCTGTTTCCCGTGCGTCCGACAACAACCGCGTCATAATTACCAGTATCTGCTTCGTTTAAAATATCACGCGCAATCCCTGCTTTTCTTCCCTGCATTTTGACCGATACAGAATCACGCGTAAAGCCGGCGGTATAAAGAATTTTACAGGCTTTCCCCACTGAGTCATTGATAATTTTTTTCTGATGGGTGGCCCAGGCTCTGACAGGCGCCAGCTTGGAACGATATTCGGGGCTTTTTTCCAGATCCCAGAAGGATTCGGGTATTTCCGAATCGACATGAAGAAGAACTATTTTCGTTCCCTCGGGCTTAAGAACGCCTCCCGTATAGCGGACGGCAGAAACCGACTGCTCGGATCCGTCAACAGGAATAAGCACTTTTTTTAAGGTTTTCATAATGACAACTCCTTTTAACATAACGTTTCGATCATCTAATGCCATTTTTTGCGATTTCTGAAGAAATCTGTTTCAACCTGATTTACGAATCCGGTAGACAAACCTTATATGGGTTTACCAGCATCACCGGGACAGGCGCTGTCTTTGAGATTTTTTCGGCAACAGATCCGAATATAACTTTATCGAGACCCTTTCTTCCGTGCGTTCCCATTATAAGAAGGTCAATTTTTTCTTTCTTTATGTAATTGAGAATTTCTTCGGCTGCATCGCCTTTCACAACAGTCTTTTTAATCCGGTCCGCATCCGTGAAATATTTCTCGGTGAATTCCTGGAGGCATTTTTGAGCTCCTTCAAATATTTCATGTTCAAATAAGTCAATTGAAGGATGCGGCACATATATGCTTGTAAAATGTTGAAAGGCGCGGGCGACAAACAGGATATGAACATCCGAATCGAATTTTTCAGCCATAGATGTTACAAACGGAACTATTTTCGGAGATGTTTCCGAAAGGTCAACCGGGAATAATATTTTTTTGAATTTCATGGCCAAACCTCCTTTTTAAAAAAGTTCCCTTTTGTTTTCGGTGTGGTCAACATAATACAGCAGTTCGGCCTTATTTTTCAGATCGGACAGCAGGTTCTTGAATCTTGACCGGTCAACTCCATATGCCCGGATATAAACATTGCGGTATCCGTGCGGCACTTTTTCATAGGAGGTAAGGATGCTTGCCAGGCGTCCGCCATAACTTCTGATAATATCGGCAACCTCTTTTATTGAACCGGGCAGGTCTTTGATCGTGAAGCCGAAATGGATCCCTTTTTTAGCTATGCCTGTAAGAGAAATGATGACCTTGAAAATATCAGCCTGTGTTATTACCCCGACAAGCTGTTTGTCATTGTCAACGACCGGCGCTCCCGAAATATCGTTGTCAAGAAGGATCGAGGCTGTTTCCTCTATCGTGTAATCGAATGGAACGGTTACGAGTTTTTTGCTCATAATCTCTTTGATCTTGATTTTTGATATAAGATATAAAAGCTCATGAACATCAAGGGTTGTAGCATCCGATGCCGATGCTTTTTTAAGATCACGGTCCGATACAATTCCTACAAGTTTTCCTTTTTTTATTACCGGCAGCATGTTTATTTTATGCTGCTTTATTAAATTTATGGCCTCCTGCATCGAATCATTTTCATCGATTGTTATCACCTTTTTGCTCATCCAGTTTTTGACTAACATTTTTTCCTCCCTTTGTTATCGTTAAAATGCATTATTTAATGAACCGAAACAGCAAGCGAATTTAAAACAGACACTATTTCCTGAGATCGAAGATATCGCGCTGCTTGCAGAAGGATATCTTCAATTTGAATGCATATTTGTGTTAAATATTACGCTCTCTTTTGTTATCCTGCATTCAGGGCGTATGTTATCCGGCCATGATTTTATAAGGAACAAGGCATTTTCGCCTGAGAATATGATGCGGTTTGAATATTTAGCTATCAGGCCGACATTGTAACGGAAAACATTGATTCCAAAAGGCTCGATGTTTCCGAGAAAATCGGTGTTGATAAATATTTTTTTAGAGTCTTTAAGACAGTCGTTCATTAAATAAAGGAGATGAAGCGCTGATGATCCGTCAAAATCACCAGCCAGTCTAATCTGAATATTTTCCGTGCTTCTGTCAATAGAAATCATGAAATTTGATGCCACGCCACCTCCTTTTCCTATTCCGTTTCGATAGGGATACGGATATATAAAATCGAAAAGAGTTGAGACCGGAATTCAAGGCAGGCCATCCGGCCTGACTACTTGCAAAGCAAATAGTGTGCCGGTGGAAAAGAACACAATTGTCAATTGATAACGACTTGAAATATAATAAAATTCAATATCAGAAACTTAAGCGGGTGCAAAGGGGGGCATTACAGGTTTTGTCGGTAATTTTTACATTGTGTAAAAATTCTACATACGATTACTTCACGAGTTATCTTCTTTAACAAGTGTCTCAAATTTAAGGTTGTATTTTTCGATCTTTGAATGAAGTGTCGGACGTGAGAGCCCTAGAAGTTTAGCCGCCTTTGAGCGATTCCCCTCACAGATACTCAATGCTTCGCCGATTAATTTGCTTGCAATATTATCCATGCAGGAATCAAAAAGATTTTCATCTCTACGGGATGTCAGTTCTTTCATCAGCCATTGCCGGAGAGCCTGATCGCCGTTTCCTGAATTTGAAGCGCTTTCATGTACTTTTTCGCTGATGGCCTTGGCAATGTCGTCTGATGAGAGAGGAGCTCCACGATTAAATATAAGGGCTTTCTGGATCGTATTTGCAAGCTCCCTTACATTACCATGCCATGAGTGTTTTGATAATACAACTTTTGCTTCTTCGGTTATTCCGGGGTTTTTAATCCCTTTTTCATCGGAAAATTTTGAGAGGAAATAATCTGTTAAAAGAGGTATGTCGCTTTCCCTTTCCCTTAAGGGAGGAATCCATATCGTTACTACTTTAAGGCGGTAGTAGAGGTCCTCCCTAAATTTCCCTTCCAGGATTGCCGATTCGAGGTCCCTGTTTGTGGCCGCAATTATACGAACATCAGCGTTGATGTTTTCACTCCCGCCGAGCCTCTCTATGCTTTTTTCCTGCAAAAGCCGTAATATTTTTGCCTGAAGATTTAATGGCATGTCTCCGATTTCATCCAGGAAGACAGTCCCCCCGTGAGCCTGCTCAATCTTTCCTACCCTTCTGTGGGCAGCGCCGGTAAATGCGCCTTTTTCATAACCAAAGAGTTCGCTTTCAAGCAGGGTTTCAGGAATCGCGACACAGTTTATGACAAGAAAAGGTTTATCAGCCCTGAGGCTGTGCTGATAGATTGCCCTTACAACCAGCTCTTTACCGGTACCTGATTCTCCGCGGATTAAAGCTGTCGCATCAGTCTGGGAGACTCTCCCTATAGATTTGTAAACATCCTGCATCTTAGTGCTGCGACCAATGATTGCGTCTCTTGAAGCATTGTCCGGAATTGAGTCCATCTCAACAGGGGATCTCATAAAAAGACTTGCACGGATAGCCTGTTTTACAAGTGTGAGCATATCCGGAATGTCAAAGGGTTTGAGGATGTAATCAAATGCTCCCAGTTTTGTCGCTTCAATGGCATTTTCTGTTGAGCCGAATGCAGTCATTATTATTACGGGGAGTTTGGGTTCAATTTTATGTATTGCCCTGAATGTTTCAAGCCCGTTCATGCCGGGAAGGCGCATATCGAGAATAACAAGATCCGGGATTTCCTTTTTTACAATATTGATCCCTGCTTCACCGGAGGCAGCGCCAAAGGCCATATAACCTTCTTCGGATAAAAGTTTTATGAAGCTGTTGCGAAGCTGATCATCATCATCAATGATAATAATTGAGTTCAATCTGACTCGCCCCTGTTTTTTAAGGGAAGGGTTATTATGAATTCCGTTCCTTCCCCTTCCTTTGATTTGATATCGATACGACCGCCATGCTCTTCAACGATTCTTGCAACAATGCTGAGTCCAAGTCCCGTTCCTTCTTCCTTGGTGGTGAAAAAAGGTTCCATAACCTTGCCCATAACAGGCTCTGGAATTCCAGGGCCATTGTCGCTAAGCCTTAAAACTACAGCTCGTCCGGTCGGTGCGGCATGCTCTTCGTTTTCGTGAATCTCAATAATGCCGCCCCTTACCATCGCTTCACAGGCATTTACCATCAGATTGACGAGGACTTCCTTTAATTGTTCCGGGTCGGCGTCTATTTCGGGAAGAGGTTCTTTCCGGACAAGATTAATGGTGACATCGTATGATTTAAGACGGTGTTCGAGCAGTTGAATAGCCAAGTCTACAACAACTGATGGACTTATTTTCTGCATCTTAAGTCTTGGCGGCCTTGAGAACTCCAGGAAATTCTGTACAATGGTGTCTATATGACGTATCTCGTCTGATATAACCTTGATATCATCTTTCTGTGTTTCCGTAAGGTTTTGAGATCTGCTGAGCGAAAAAAGACGCATCTTGACGGATGTGAAGGGATTTCTTATGCTGTGTGCCATTCCTGCGGCGAGCTTTCCTACAAGCGCCATCTTCTCTGCCTGCTGGAGGTGATCGCGGCTTTTTTCAAGTTCATGATGGGTTTGGTCTATATCATTTAACAATCCTCTGACACTTTGAGCCAGCACCGTGATTTCATCTTTTTTATCGCCGGAATCTCCGGTTTCACCTGCATTTTCATCCCGCCCGGCTTCGATTGATAAACGGTAAATAGGTTTAAGTATACTGTTAACCAGGATAAAAAGCATCAATATGACGAGGAATGTAACGACAAGAAGAGCAGATATATAAAAAAACCTCAAATTGACAGCTTCATTATGGCTTTCTTCTTCTGCCAGAATCATTCTGTTCATGTGAATATTTTTATATTCATTACACAGGTCAAGGATCCTGAAAAAACGATTGCGCACCTCCCTGTGAAGCTTTACTCCTTCCTCACGGTTTCCATTTTTATAATGATTTATTACGCTGTCCTTTAATTTTATATAACCATCATATTCGTATTCAATATCGGTTATGATTTTCTTTTGAGGTTCATCGGATGATAAAAGCTTTGCCTCGCCAAGTTTTTCCCTGAATATCTGCCTGTATTCTCCCAGCTGTCTAAGCCAGTCCGGATCATTATCGAGGAAATAATAGGTTACAAATCCCTTCTGGTTGACAAGTGCGGTTTCGAGAGATTCAGCAGCCTGAAAGGCGGCAACATCTTTTTCAATAAGAAGTTTTAATACGTTCTCCATCCTGAAAGTATACCAAACCATTGAAATTCCGCCCATCAGTGTAATAAAAACCAGGGCGGATAAAATCAGATATATTTTCAGGCGAAGATTTATAAGATTTTTCATTTTATGATAATATACAACAATTTATTGGATCAGGCAAATTGTTTCAGCAACTATTTGTTATGTTGACAAAAGATGTTGCTGTGCTACGATATAAAATGAGACCTCTGCATAACGCCCCCTTTTGCCCGATTTCGGCGTCAGGCTCAAATTTAAATCCTCGAAATACTTCAATGTATTCCTGCGGTTAAAATTTTCGCCTTCCTTGAACTTGGACAAAATTGGACGTTCTTCAAAGGTCTCATAAAATATAACAGGGAAATACAAGCCGGAGGGAATAAAGAGTAAGGGAATAATTTTCTGGTCGGGGCGAGAGGATTTGAACCTCCGACCCCTTGAACCCCATTCAAGTGCGCTACCAGTCTGCGCCACGCCCCGACAACAGAATTTTTCAACCGGTGTCCATTCGAAAAGAGAATAAGGACACATGCAGGTTTTTTGTCCAGAAAAAGGCAATTTTAGATCTAACAAAAGGGCCATTTGCGGACGGGAACCAACTAACACTTTGGATATGTCATGTCAATAGATGTATAATCGGACTATGAAAAATAATATTCTGGTGCCTGAAAAACTTGAACGGGGCGACACGATCGGGATAGCCGCTCCTGCGAGCCCTTTTAATTTAAGAAATTTCAACAGGGGAATTTATATGCTGAAATCCATGGGTTTCAATGTTTATATTCCTGAAGGAATTTTTAACAGAAACGGATATCTGGCCGGAACGGATGATCAAAGAGCTTCAATACTGAACAATCTCTTTTCCAAAAAAGATATCAAGGCTATTTTATGTGCCAGAGGCGGTTTCGGCTCATTGAAGATACTTTCTTTGCTCGATTATGAGAACATTTCGGATAATCCAAAAATATTTGTCGGATATAGCGATATTACGGCTATTTTATCCGCTATTTTTAAAAAATGCCGGATGATTTCTTTTCATGGCCCGATGGCTGCTGAACTTGGCAGTGCCTCTCAAAGAACGATTGATGCAATGTTTTCGGTCATTGCTTCACGTTTCGATTTTGAAATTTACTCAAAAAAGGGAACGGGTTTAAAACCGGGAATCGGATCCGGTGTTCTTCTGGGAGGCAATTTGTCAACGCTGTGCCATCTCACCGGTACCCCTTATTTTCCGCATGTTAAAGGCAGTATTCTTTTTATTGAGGAACGTGGAGAGGCGGTATACAGGATAGACAGAATGATTACCCATATGAAGATAGCTGGTTGTTTTAACGGACTATCAGGCCTGGTGCTCGGTTCATTTACAAACTGCGGATCAGTAAAAGAGATAAATAAACTGGTGAGCCGTCTGTTTGAAGAATTTGACATTCCTATTCTTGCAGGTTTTGCCGCCGGGCATGGAAAGGAAAACATTACGATCCCGTTTGGTCTTAAAGCAACTCTTGATACAGGCGGCAAACTCCTTTCTTTCAAGTGGCCGGCAATCGATTGATCATGGACTGCAGGTGAATTGAAGCTCCCAGCCGCAAGCAGCGGGGAGCTTCAATAGCTTGCCTTAGCCCATACCCAGTTCCGGTTTTAAGTGGAGTGTTATGGAAAAAATCAACAGCGCCATGATAGATGCTATCTCGGATAATGTTTTTCCGGGCGCTGTGCTGCTCGTCTCAGTTAAAAACAAAGTTCTCTTTTTTGATTCATACGGATTGGCCAACAGGTTTTCAGGAAAAAAAATGTCAAGGGATATTGTTTTTGACCTTGCTTCTTTGACAAAACCTTTGGCAACAACGCTTGCCGTTATGAAACTTGTTCAGAAAGGAAAGTTGGGAATCGAAGACAAATTGGCATCGATTCTCCCTCTGTTCAGGAATACTGATAAAGAAGGTATAAGTATAATTAACCTGCTTTCCCATAATTCGGGCATTCCCGATTACCGTCCATATTATTTAAGCCTGTCCGGTCTTCCTCAAAACAAAAGAGAGAATGCCTTAAGGGATCTTCTTGTTAAGGAACCGCTGTTATCAATGCCGGGCGAAAATGTTTTATACAGCGACCTCGGATTCATGATATTAAGATGGGTAGTTGAGACAGTTTCAGAAAGCCGCCTTGACCGGTTTGTTTATGACAATATATACAAGCCCCTTGGTCTTGAGAAATTATTCTTTGTTGATCTTGCCCATGAGGCGAATAACGGGAAAGAGCGTAACGAATCATTTGCAGCTACGGAAATCTGCCCCTGGCGCAATATCCTTCTTGAGGGGGTGGTGCATGATGAGAATTCATTTGTAATGGGTGGAATCGAAGGGCATGCCGGCCTTTTCGGTACAGCCGGTGACGCTAACCTTTTGTTATCGGAGATTCTTTTTTCTTTGCATGGAATATCGAAAAAGGCTGTAATTGACGGGAAACAGGCAAACTGTTTTTTAAGGCGCAGGGAAGGTGCAGTCCGCGCTCTGGGTTTTGATGCCCCATCTTTGACCGGATCAAGCTCAGGAATCCATTTTTCCCGCAATAGCGTGGGCCATCTCGGTTTCACAGGAACTTCATTCTGGATGGATCTTGATAATTTTGTAATAATTATATTGTTTACCAATCGTGTTCATCCTTCCAGGGAGAATGTGAAAATAAAAGAGTTCAGACCGGTATTGCATGATATTATAATGGAAACTCTTGCGGGAAAGGGAATCATAAAGATTTGACAGTTTCGGAAAAATATCGTTTGAGCAGGTTCTGATATTCATTAGGATTGCTGTAATACGGTATATTTCTGACAAAAATATTTATTTAAACAGATAGATTCCCCTTGTAATGAAAATATATTTCTGGTAGCGGTTCCTCAGGTATTGCTGTATCATTTTTAAGCTTTTTTGAAACTGATAACAAATTAATAATTTATGATATATATTGAGGCGGTATGAATCTTTTTTTGGATGGAATTTTAGGCGCATTTTCAAGTGATCTTGCGATTGACCTTGGCACAGCGAACACGCTTATTTACGTCAGAGGTAAAGGGATCGTTTTAAATGAACCTTCGGTTGTTGCCGTAAGCGGTGATGACAGATCGAAAAACCGCGTTCTTGCGGTTGGAATTGAAGCAAAAAACATGCTGGGAAGGACGCCCGGGAACATCGTTGCAGTTCGTCCGATGAGGGACGGCGTTATTGCCGATTTTGAGGTAACAGAGGCTATGTTGCGCCATTTTATACACAAGGTTCATAACAGGAGAGCCTTTGTGCGGCCAAGGATAATAATTGCTGTGCCGTCCGGAATTACGCAGGTTGAAAAGCGTGCCGTGAAGGAATCTGCTGAATCTGCCGGAGCGCGTGAGGTTTTCCTTATTGAAGAACCTATGGCTGCCGCAATAGGAGCCGGCCTGCCCATATCCGAACCTATCTGTAACATGGTGGTTGATATTGGCGGTGGAACAACTGAAGTTGCGGTTATATCCCTTGCCGGGATTGTTTACAGCAGATCCGTAAGAGTGGCTGGAGACAAGATGGATGCTGCAATAATACAGTACATAAAGAGAAAATACAATCTGCTGATAGGCGAAAGATCGTCTGAAATCATCAAAACCGCAATAGGAAACGCTTATCCGGATCCTGAAGATATTGAAACGATAGAAGTAAAAGGCAGAGATCTGGCATCCGGAATTCCGAAAATTCTTTCAATTGACTCCGAAGAAATAAGGCTTGCGATATCAGAGCAGATTGATGCGATTGTTGAAACTGTTAAAATTGCACTGGAACATACCCCTCCTGAACTGGCTTCGGATATTGTTGACCGGGGGATTGTCTTAACCGGAGGAGGAGCGTTGTTAAAAAATCTTGATAAATTGTTGAGAGAAGAGACCGGACTTCCTATTACTGTTACTGAAGATCCCTTGTCCACAGTCGCCCTCGGTGCGGGAAGAGCTCTGGATAGCATTGAAATGCTTAAAAAAATTGTAATAGCTTAACCTCATGTTTTCAAGAAAGACAATGATGATAGTCGGGGTAATAATCCTTGTGGCTGTCAATGTCATTGTGCTCTCCGTTTCAGGCAGGCATCATTATCCCCCTTATACTCTCGAACGGGTTGCATTGACTATAACAGCCCCGTTTCAGGATGCCCTCACACATACGATCCGTTTTACAAAGAGCATATGGAGGCATTATTTTCTTCTTGTATCAACCGCAAGAGAGAATGAAAATCTTAAAAAAAACCTCAGTGATGTTATGCAAAGGAACAGGGAATATATTGAGGTTGAGATTTCCAACGACCGGTTGCGCAAATTATTCGATTTCAGTCAAAACATAGCCGACGAAGTGATTGCTGCTGAAGTTATTGGCATAGATCCATCCGCATGGTACAGGACGATAATCATTGACAAGGGAAGAGCGGACGGAGTTAAGAAGGGTCTGCCTGTGATTATTCCTGAAGGTGTTGTAGGCCAGGTCATTAACAGTTCCGAGCATTATTCCAAAGTTTTATTGATTATAGATCAGAACAGCGCTGTAGACGCGCTTGTACAGAGAAACCGGGCCAGGGGAATCATTAAGGGTATATCCTCGGATCAGTGCATATTTAAATATGTCCTGAGGCGGCATGACTTGGAGACAGGGGATTCCGTAATTGCTTCAGGACTTGATGGAGTATTTCCCAAGGGATTGCGTATCGGATATGTTGCAGAGAAAACTGATGGGAATTCGGGCCTGTTCTGGGAAGTAAGAGTTACACCTTTTGTTGATTTTGAAAAGCTCGAGGAAGTTCTTATATTACTAAATCCTTCAATCCGGGTCTTTACAGACGATAAATGACATATTTTTTCTACTTATTCACGTCTTTCGTTTTAATGCTGGTTCAGACTACAATTATGCACTATTTCAGTGTATTAAGCGGATTTTATGACCTTTTTCTTCTTATTGTAATATTTCTTGGACTTTATCGGAATTTGCGTGAGAGCATTCCGGTAATTCTTTTTCTCGGCATTATAATGGATAATCTTTGCAACGGACCTTTCGGTTTGTATACAACAGTATATTTGTGGTTTTATGCAATAATCAGATGGAGTTCGGTATATTTCCATATTAGGAACACACTATTCATGGTTTTTGCTGTTGCATCAGGTGTTCTGTTTGAAAATCTTATTTTCATAGGCTCGTTTGTAATGTTCAATCCGGATTCGCAATTTCCAGGAAATATAACGGAAAATGCCTTGGTGCAGATCTTATGGGCTTTTCTTACAGGTCCTTTTTTTCTCATGTTTATTAACCGCGCATATAATATCTGGCGCGGGTTTTTTAAACCGCATGTTTCCGAGCAAAGCTCGCATGGATGAGACAGCTATGGCATCCGGAAAAGTTGAACCGCAACAGATAACGCATTACTTTTTGCTTGCGGCATATAGCCTTAAAGTCAGTCAGCCGTTTAATTAATACTATGAGTAAGTTTATAAGAAGTGCGGACATTGAGTGGTTCAGGCAACGTTTGTCATGGGTTATGTATTTTGTTACCGCCGCATTCGTTGTTATTTTTCTGCGTTTATTTTACCTTCAGGTTATCGAGGGAGAGGAGTTCAGTCGGCTTTCTGAAAATAACTGCATACGCCTGCAGAGCGTGGAATATCCGAGAGGGCTGATTTTCGACCGGAACGGGATTTTGCTTGTTGATAACCGGCCGTCGTTTAATCTCAGCATAGTATTAAACGATGCCAGACCGGTGGATGCGACAATAGAAAAGCTCTCCCAATATATTAATGTTCCTGCAGAGGAATTGGCATCAAAGGCCAGCGGTATAAAAGGTATATCTTCCTATAGGCCGATTTTATTGAAACAGGACATTGGAAGGGATGCTCTCGCTGCTGTTGAAGCCCATAAGTATGACCTCCCGGGGGTTTCGGTTGATGTTCAGCCTAAAAGATATTATCCCTATGGGAAGAGCGCTGCCCACCTCATAGGATATTTAAGTGAAATAAATCCCAACGAATTGAAAGATGAAAAATATATCAGAAATAAACAGGGTGATTTTATAGGAAAGTTTGGGATTGAAAAATCGTTTGAAAATTATCTGATGGGAAAACGTGGCGGGCGTCAGGTTGAAGTTAATGTTTCGGGTCAGGTAGTCAGGGTTCTGGAAAACATTGATGCTGAAGCAGGAAACAACATTTATCTGTCCATTGATCAGCGCCTTCAAAAAAGGGCTGAAGAACTTTTGGAAGGAAAAGCAGGAGCTGTTGTGGCAATGGAGCCTTCTTCCGGCCAGATTTTAGCGATGGCCAGTCAACCATCTTTTGACCCTAATGAATTTGTGAGCGGCATGACGCATGATGAGTGGAAAAACATTATATCACAGGCTAACAGGCCGATGGAGAATAAAGCCATTAAAGGAGAGTATCCTCCGGCCTCGACTTATAAGATTGTGACTGCAATTGCTGCTCTGGAAGAAAAGGCTATAGATGTTAACACTTCATTTTACTGCCCCGGTTATATAAAATACGGAAACCGGGATTTCAGGTGCTGGAAAAAGGGAGGGCATGGCTCGGTTGATGTAGTCAGAGCGCTGGCAGAATCCTGTGATGTTTTCTTTTATCGGGTAGGACAGAGGCTTGATATAGATAAGCTCGCATGGTATGCTAAAGCCTGTGGATTAGGCTCTTCGACAGGTATCGGATTGGAGCAGGAGGGCACAGGTTTGGTACCGTCGGCAATATGGAAGAAAAAGCGTTTCGGGACTGCCTGGGGCAGTGGAGAGACGCTTTCCGCAGTTATAGGGCAGGGTTATAATCTGGTTACCCCCCTTCAGATGCTTGTATTGATATCCTCTGTTGCGAACGGGGGAAAAAGAATCAGGCCGATTGTTATGAAGAGAATCGAAACGCCTGGAGGTCAGCTTATTACAGAGAGCAAACCTGAAATACTTGGAACTCTTCCTGTAAGCCGGAATACAATTGATATCGTAAGGAAAGGTTTGTGGGAAGCGGTTAATAAGAATTACGGTACAGCCTGGATCGCCCGGCCCGGCGGAGGGATTGAAGCGTGCGGTAAAACTGGAACAGCACAGATTGTTGGAAGAAAAGAAGGAGATGATGAAAAAATGAGAGTGCCTCAGCATTTGAGAACTCATGCATGGTTTGTTTCTTATGCCCCTTCCTCAGACCCTAAAATTGCCATATCTGTAATTATTGAACATGGCGGACACGGAGCTAGTGCTGCTGCTCCGATAGCAAGGGAGCTTATAAAATGTTATTTGAATCCGGAAAGCGAAAACACTGATCATACAGGTGTAACTGCAGATTACAATATTGTTTATGATGAACACTGATGGCTTTGCTATTTTCAAGATAACTGTCCGGGTGGATTGGCCGCAGAAAAAAGATCCGAGATAGATTAAAGGAAGTGAGTATCACATCGGTTAATGAACCGATTCTTACTAAAAACCCTAATGCCGATAAAAGAGACTTATTTCAGTACCCCCTTGAGGGGTATAAGTGCGTTAACAAAATTATTTTTTGCCTGAAAAACTCAGAAAATAATTTCTAACTTACTAACAGTCTTCAGCGTACAGCCTAAACAAACTGAGCAGTTACTTTTCAAGATGGAAAAAAAACAGGAATAATTAATACATAATGATCGACCGCAGACTTATACAGAATTTTGACTGGGGATTACTTGGCCTGACATTTGTTCTTTCGCTGATGGGTATCATGACTCTTTACAGCGCTGTTACCGCCGGAGAATCAACCGTGCAGGATGCTCTCTACCTGAAGCAGATCGTATGGTACTGTGCAGGCTTCGGAGTTATGATCATTTGTTTTTTGTTTAATTACAAAGCGCTGGACAGATGGGCCCTTGTTATATACGGTTTATGCATTTTACTTCTGGTACTGGTCCTGTTTGTCGGGAAATATGTCGGAGGGTCAAGGCGCTGGCTTATGGTTGGTCCTTTTTCATTTCAGCCGTCCGAGTTTGCAAAGCTCGCAATTATTATTGTTCTTGCCCGGTATTATTCAAAAACGGCGAACATTAAAGGTTTATCGCTTGGCGGCTTGTTGCCTCCTTTTTTATTAAGTATCCTGCCTTTTGCATTGATTATGCTGCAGCCGGATCTGGGTACAGCCATGCTGATTTTTCTCATAGCAGCATCAATGTCGGTGTTTATAAAAATACAGAGAAAAGCTTTCATTTATCTTGCATCAACAGGTGTAATTATTATTCCGATTGTCTGGTTTTTGCTCAAAGATTACCAGAAGCAAAGGATAATGACATTCTTAAATCCTGAACACGATCCTCTCGGCGCAGGATATCATATCATACAGTCAAAAATTGCTATCGGTTCCGGCATGATCTCAGGCAAGGGGTTCCTTCAAGGTACTCAAAGCGCTCTTTCTTTTCTGCCGGAACAGCATACGGATTTTATTTTTTCAGTTCTTGCAGAGGAGTGGGGGTTCGTTGGGTCTCTGGTTCTGATACTTGTTTTTTTTATGCTGATTACATGGAGTCTTAAGATAACTTACGGGTGCAGGGATCCTTTCGGGACTATCCTGTCTTTCGGCATTTCAGCGATGTTGTCGTGGCAGGTGATTGTCAATACAGGAATGACTATGGGATTGATGCCTGTTGTGGGAGTGACTCTGCCGTTTGTCAGTTATGGCGGATCTTCAATTATTACAACTCTTGCAAGCATCGGTATCCTGCTGAACATAAGCATGCGAAGATTCATGTTCGAATGATATTTTATGGTTTTGTAAAAAGCTGAAAATCATGTTACTCCAGTGAAAACGGGAGTAACAGAAGTATCTGAAAAGACTGGATTCTCAATTTCATTGAAATGACGAAAAAAGGGAAATCCAGACATTTTATGAGAGCATCATATCTGTTCAGTTTAAGGCGCAAAGGCTTAACCAATTGTATTTATAAATCATAAAATATTTGCAAAAAACCTTTGACAAGTTGTTGAAACTGGTGTTATAGACCGCCAGATTTTACCCATCATTATTATATTGTTGCATCTAATTTCTGAGATGGAGGGTGTTATATGATTAACGTTGATAAATCTGTTTTCATACAGATCATCAATTTTCTCTTCCTTATCTGGGCGATGAATGTTGTTCTGTACAAACCAATCCGCAAAATTCTTTTACAAAGAAAAGAAAAAATAGCCGGCCTTGAGCAGAGCATTGAAAATTTCGGGAAAAATGCACAGGAAAAAGAAGATGCTTATGCGTCTGGGATCAAAGAAGCGAGAGCAAAAGGACAGAAGGAAAAGGAAGCTTTGTTGCTGTCCGCCCAGAATGAGGAAAAACAATTGATTGAAAAAATTAATAAAAAAGCTCAGGAAGATCTTGTTCAGATGCGCAATAAAATTGCAAAGGATACCGAAAGCGTTAGAAGTTCTCTGCAGAATGAAGTTGATACGTTTGCCGCAGCCATTGGCCAAAAAATTCTGGGGAGGGTTATTTAATGAAGATGCCTTTTGTAAGACTGAAGCGTTGCACAGCTATTATGATTTTTGTGGCTGCTCTGCTGCTGTTTTTTGCAGGAGCCGTTTTTTGTTCATCAGGCGGAGAAGGTGGACATGGTGAGGGTGGACACACAGGATGGGTGGTAACTGATACATACCGGGTCATGAATTTTGTGGTTCTGGCTGTAGGTCTTTTTTTACTCTTGCGAAAACCCGCTTCAGGAGTTCTTGAGGATCGAATCAAGGGAATAAAAGAGCAGTTGAGCGAACTGGAATCGAAGAGAACAGAAGCTGAAAAAAATCTTGCACAATATAATGAAAAGCTTGCTCTGCTTAATAAAGATTCTGAAAAGATTATTGCCGAACAGATAAAGCAGGGAAATGAGGCAAAAGATCGAATAATTGAAGCTGCCGGAGCCGCAGCTTTGAAACTGGAGGAGCAGTCCCGCCGGAATATTGAGCATGAGTTCAAGCAGGCAAAACTGAAACTTCAGGAAGAGGTGGTCGCAAAAGCCCTTATAAAGGCAGAAGAGATTATAAAGAGTAAAATAACCGGAAAAGATCAGGAACAACTGGTAAGTGAATATTTAGAGAAGGTGGTGGCATAGTGAAAAATTTAGCTATATCAAGGCGTTATGCTAAGGCACTTCTGCTTATCGGTAAAGAGGACGGAAATGCCGAAGTCTACAGGCAGGAACTGGATCGTTTGGCCGGCCTGGTTATGAAAGAGAAAGGCCTTGAACAGGCACTGACCAACCCGCTTTATAATGCTGCAGCGCGTAAAAAAGTATTGGAGCTGGTAATTGAAAAGTTAAGCCTTTCAAAAGCGACCAGATCTTTTCTCTTTCTGTTGTTTGATAAGGGTCGAATAGGGTTTCTTGTTACTATCAACGAATTTTATCAGAAGCTGGCCGATGAGTTGAAAAATATTGCAAGAGCCTGTTTGGTTTCGGCTACGGAACTCAAATCCGAAACCGTTGAAAAGATCCGTGCTACCCTGTCAAAAAAGACAGGTAAAGATATTGTTCTGGATGTAAAAGTTGATCCCAGCCTTATCGGGGGAGTCGTTTCCAGAATAGGTGATCTTGTTTTGGATGGTAGCATCAAAACACAATTACTCAATATGAGAGAATCTTTAAAAAGGGGTGAGAGTGTATAATGGAATTAAGAGCTGAAGAAATAAGTCAGATAATTAAAGGTCAGATTGCGGATTATGACAAGAAGGTTGAGCTGAGCGAAACAGGTGTTGTCTTGTCTGTTGGCGATGGTATTGCCAGGGTATATGGACTTGAGAAAGTCATGGCTTTGGAACTTGTTGAATTCCCCGGCGGAATTTTAGGCCTTGTGCTTAACCTCGAAGAAGACAATGTGGGTATTGCCGTTATGGGCGAAGTTACCCACATAAAAGAGGGTGATGTTGTTAAACGCACAGGACGTATTGCCCAGGTTCCTGTTGGTGAGGCGGTTTTAGGGCGTGTTGTCTCTGCCGTCGGAGAGCCGATAGACGGAAAAGGTCCGATTGACGCAAAAGAGTTCAGAAGAGTTGAAATGGTCGCACCCGGCGTTATTGCGAGAAAAAGCGTTCATGAATCGATGCTGACCGGCCTTAAAGCCATCGATGCTATGACTCCGGTGGGCAGGGGCCAGCGCGAGCTTATCATAGGCGACCGCCAGATAGGGAAGACTGCGATTGCTATAGATTCTATCCTGAGCCAGAAAGGGCAGGGTGTTTATTGCATTTATGTTGCCTGCGGTCAGAAGAAATCAACAGTTGCCCAGGTTGTTGCCGTTCTCGAAAAATACGGAGCAATGGAATATACTACGGTTGTTGCGGCATGCGCAAGCGATCCCGCTACACTTCAGTATGTCGCTCCATATGCCGGGTGTGCAATGGGAGAATATTTCCGTGATAAGGGTCAGCATTCTTTAATCATATATGACGATCTTTCAAAACAGGCGGCTGCATATCGTCAGGTCTCTCTTCTTTTGAGACGCCCGCCCGGCCGTGAAGCCTATCCTGGTGATATTTTCTATAACCATTCTAGGCTTCTTGAGCGCTCCGCGAAGCTGAATGATGAACTTGGTGCTGGCTCACTTACTGCTCTTCCGATTATTGAGACTCAGGCAGGTGACGTTTCCGCATATATTCCAACAAATGTTATTTCGATTACAGACGGGCAGATTTACCTTGAACCCAGCCTTTTCTTTGCGGGTGTCAGGCCTGCTATCAATGTTGGTCTTTCAGTTTCCAGGGTTGGCGGAGCGGCTCAGGTTAAAGCCATGAAGCAGGTTGCAGGCAGTCTGCGGCTTGATCTTGCCCAGTATCGCGAACTCGAGGCCTTTGCGGCTTTCGGAAGCGATCTTGATAAGGCGACTCAGAGACAGCTTACACGCGGTGCCAGGTTAGTTGAAATTTTAAAACAGCCTCAGTATAAACCGTTGTCCATGGAGAAGCAGGTTACGATTCTATATGCCGGAACAAGAGGTTTTCTCGATAAGTATCCGGTTAATGTTCTTGCTAAATATGAGGCCGGTCTTTTTTCGTTTATTTCTGAAAAGCATCCACAGATATTCAAAGAACTTGCCGAGAAGAAAACCATCAACGAAGCATTGGACAAGATGATGGCGGATGCCTTGAATGCTTATGATGAAGAATTCAAGGATACGATTAAATAATATCGGCCCGGTCTTTTAATAATAATCTGAATCTTGAGATGGATAAGGGTTGAGTTGAATGGCAACGTTAAAAGATGTCAAAACAAAAATAGGTGCAGTAAAGAAGACCAAGCAGATTACAAAAGCCATGAATATGGTGGCCGCTTCCAAGCTTCGGGGTGCACAGACCAATATGATCGGTTTCAGGCCTTACGCAGGCAAATTTGCTGAAGTACTCGGCAGTCTTGCCGAACGGGGCGGAAGCGCGGCAACTCCGTTGCTGACTGTGCGTGAGAAGATTTCAAAAATAAACATCGTTCTCTGCACTTCAGACAGAGGGCTGTGCGGTGGGTTTAATTCAAACCTTATTTTGAAAGCGGACTCTTTAGTCAAAGAAAAATCCGGTTCTGATATCAAAATTTCTTTTACAAACTTCGGCAAAAAAGGGCGTGACTGGAGCCGTAAAAATAATTTTGAGATCGTAAGTGAATATCTTGGGGTTGTTGGAGGAAGATTCGGGTTTAATGTTTCCGTTAATGCCGGGAAAAAGTTGATAGACGGATTTTTAAATGGAGAATATGATGAAGTTTATGTGATATATTCCGAATTTAAAAGTACGGCGAAGCAGGTTCCGGTAATTAAGAAGCTTCTTCCGATACCGCCTCTTGAAGCATCCGGAAAGCCTGAAAACGCAAAGAAGCAATATCTTCCGGAGCATATATGCGAACCGACACCTGCCGAGCTTCTTGATGACATGCTTCCAAAAAATGTTTACGTACAGATTTACAGCGCTCTTTTGGAGACATCAACAAGTGAGCATGCTGCGAGAATGGCCGCGATGAATAATGCAACCAAGGCTTGTAATGATATGATTGATAGTCTTACACTGGCATACAACAAGGCCCGGCAGGCTTCCATCACTGCAGATCTTATGGATATTGTAGGTGGAGCGGAGGCGCTTAAAGGGTAAGCCGTCGTTCAAAAATAACCGTAACATTGAAATGCCGCGACCGGCATAAGGAGCCGTAACGAAATGGTTGAAAATGTAATGGTTATTTCGTAACGGCTCCTAAGAATTGAAAATACTGCATTCAGTTTGATAGGAGGTTCATAGATGGTAGAAAACATTGGTAAAATAAAGCAGGTTATGGGGCCTGTTGTTGACGTTGAATTTGAAGAAGGAAAGCTTCCTAATATCCTTACCGCACTTCTGATAAGCAATCCTGCCATAAACAATGAGCAGGATAATCTTGTAGTGGAAGTTGCCCAGCATCTTGGCGACAATGTCGTAAGATCTATCGCAATGGATGTTACTGATGGATTAGTAAGGGGCATGTCAGTCAAGGATACGGGAAAACCGATTATGATGCCGGTTGGTCCTGCCGGACTTGGAAGGGTATTGAATGTTGTTGGGCGTCCGGTTGATGGGCTTGGACCTGTAAGCCATGAAAAGATGATGCCGATTCACCGTGAAGCGCCCAAGTTTACAGAGCAGGATACAACCGTTCGTGTTCTTGAGACAGGTGTAAAAGTTATTGACCTGCTTGTGCCTTTCCCGAGAGGTGGGAAAATGGGAATGTTCGGCGGTGCCGGAGTTGGTAAAACGGTTATAATGATGGAAATGGTTAATAATATCGCCATGCATCATGGCGGTATTTCGGTATTTGCCGGAGTCGGTGAAAGGACGCGTGAAGGAAATGACCTGTATCATGAAATGAAAGTTTCCGGCGTTCTTCCAAAAGCGGCTCTGATATACGGCCAGATGACAGAACCTCCCGGAGCAAGAGCAAGAGTTGCGCTGTCAGCTTTAACCGCTGCCGAGTACTATCGCGATATTGAAGGCCAGGATGTTCTTATTTTTATTGATAATATATTCAGATTTACTCAGGCAGGCTCGGAAGTTTCGGCACTTCTCGGGCGTATGCCTTCTGCCGTTGGTTATCAACCGACTCTTGCCGTTGACCTTGGCGAACTCCAGGAGCGCATTACTTCTACCGATAAGGGATCAATTACAGCTGTCCAATGTGTTTATGTGCCTGCCGACGATTTGACCGACCCTGCACCTGCCACAACTTTTGCCCATCTGGACGGTACTGTTGTTTTGTCGCGGCAGATTGCGGAACTTGGTATTTATCCTGCTGTTGATCCACTCGATTCAACATCAAGAATTCTGGATGCCTCTTATATTGGTGAAGAGCATTACCTGGTTTCCCGTAAAGCCCAGCAAATTCTACAGAAATATAAGGAGCTTCAGGATATAATTGCTATCCTCGGCATAGAAGAATTGTCTGATGAAGATAAAGTCACAGTATCAAGAGCAAGAAAAATCCAGAGATTTTTGTCGCAGCCATTCCATGTAGCTGAGACCTTTACAGGAATGAAAGGCAAGTATGTTAAGATTGCCGATACGGTTAGAGGGTTCAAGGAAATTTGCGAAGGCAAGCATGATGATCTTCCCGAACGCGCATTTTATATGGTCGGAGGGATAGAGGAAGCAGTTGAAAAAGCAAAGCAAATGGCTGATGAAAAGTAGAAGTGAGGGCATATAATATGGCCGGAAACATAAAAATTGAAGTTGTTACACCTGAAAAATCAGTCGTAAGCGAAGATGCGCAGATTGTTATGGCTCCCGGCTCTCTGGGTGAATTTGGAGTTCTCATTGGCCATACACCTTTCTTTACCACACTTAAAGTGGGGATTATCCGATACAAGGACATTAAGGGAGAGGAAAGGTGCGTATTTGTCAACGGGGGATTTGCTGAAGCGCTTCCCGACAGAGTTACTGTGCTGGCGGAATCTGCTGAAAGAAGACGTGATATAGACTTGGAAAGGGCAAAGTCCGCTTTAAAACGCGCCCAGGAGCGTTTGGCGAAAGAGAGTGCCGATAAAGATTTGGATTTCATGAGGGCTAAGGCGGCTTTGGAAAGAGCATTGCACCGTGTGAGGCTTGCTGAAACAAAACGTCACTGATTACTTAAATATTTGCAGCAATATATTTACCCATTGCTGGTGGGTAATAATATTTATAAATAGGGCGGCCGTATTGTAAAGGTTGCCCTTTTTTATTGACGACTGGCCTTTCTTGTCGCAAACCCCGCATTTTAAGGTGCGGTCAGAGGGAAGCTCCGTTCTTAAGATAGAGGGATTGCTCTTTGCACTAATCGCTGCTTGGAACAATTTTGATATATTTGATATAAACGCTTATAATCTTTTTTGTGTTTGAGGTTTTTATGACAAGTAAACTCGCTGCTGTGATTCTTGCTGCCGGTTTGGGGAAAAGAATGAAATCCGACAAAGCAAAGGTATTACATGAGATTAATGGTAAACCGATGGTTATGTATGTTATTGAGACAGCTAAAAAAATTGTCGGAAACAATATTGTAGTTGTTATAGGCAATCAGGCTGAAAAAGTCAGTGAAATAGTATCAAAAGAATATGAAGTCATTTTTGCCCTACAACAAGATCAGCTTGGCACAGGGCATGCTGTTAAGTGCGCTTTGCCTTTTTTGCCTGAATATTCGGAACAGGTTTTAATTCTATGCGGAGATGTGCCACTTCTTTCTTATCATACTTTAAAAAATCTTTATGAGGAACATATTAAATCAAATCGTGATATCTCGGTTGTGGCGGTTGAAACCGTTAATCCAAAGGGATACGGGAGAATTCTTCTCGATAATGAAAATAATGTATCCGGAATAGTTGAGGAGATTGATGCAACAGATCGTCAGAGACAAATAAAAATAATCAATTCGGGTATATATTGTGTAAAAAAGGAATTTCTTCAATATTCCCTGAATAAAATCAGTTCTAATAATGCTCAAAAAGAATTTTATCTTACAGATATAATTAATATCGGATATAATTACAATAAAAATGTAGGAGCATTTATTGGACAGGATAATGAAGAGCTATTAGGAATAAACAGCGTTCAGGATTTAATGGCTATAGAGCACATTATCCGGAAACGGTCGGGTATTATATCTTGACTTTGGTGTTAATGGGATATTATAAAAGATTTATAATATGAGGTGGCGAATTGGATAACGAATTGATTCTACGGCAATTTGATGAAATAGAAAATAAACTTGAAAAAGTGGTTGCAGTTTGCAAATCATACGAGGCTATCAATTTAGAACTGAATAATAAAATAGTGAAATTAGAGGAGGAACTGCAGGGGAAGATTGAGACGGAAAAGAGCTATTTACTGGAGAGAAATATTATCCGCTCGAAGATAGACAATCTTCTCAGCAAGCTTGATGGTATTACAGACGCTCATAAATAACAGCCAATAAAATTATTTTGAAAGGTAGATATTTATTTGGAACAATATGTAAAAATTGATATTTTTGGGAAGCAATATACTTTTAAAGCCGAGACTGAATTTTCTCATGCAAAAGAGGTTGCCGATCTTCTTGTCAAAGAGGTTAGAAGGGTTGAATTGCGTCAGCCGGATTTCCCGGCAAGTAATAACCCACTCGGAATTATGATTTTGACTGCTTTGAATATTGCAAATGATAATATTGAGATAAAAAAAAATCATTCGGAATTCCTTAATGAAATTTCAGACAAATCGGTAAAATTGCTCAACAAATTAGATGATTGTTTAATGCAGGTGTTTCCATGATTTGTAGATTGAGTAAAAATTGGCGAGAAAGATATTATATTATTTCTACCTTTCGACTTTTTAATTTAAACCAGCTTACATTTTTATGAGTCTTTCTGTAATTTCTCCTGTAGAGGGTTTGTCTCTAACCGGGATTTAAGCATCTGAATTTATTTGTTGTTAAAACCCCTGCCGTGTTCGTGATTGGTATTTGTTCTTTGATCCAACAAAGATAAAATAAGGAGCCTTCCTCGGTTTTGGTGTGCATGTTCTGCTTGTACAGAAAAGCCTAAAGAAACCATAAGGCACCAACTTTGAACTTTCGGTTCAGAGACTTACCAACACGGCATAGTGCGGGGGTTCACAAATTATTCAAAAGACCGGACAGAGACATCAGCAAAGGGGTCGGTTGATTCCTCACCATTTTCCTCCCATCTATACAGCTGTTTTCACATCAGTAATCTTGACGACTCCTTAAAAAGTCGCAAAAGCGGTATATTTTTTAAAACCACTAAGTATTTTCAGGCTATACTTGGCATTTTTAAAACATATAAACAGTCAACAACTGGAGATTAATAATGTATCAATATATATTAGTCGGCATTCTCTTATTTTGTTTGGGATATGCCGTTTCCTATTGGGTAAGAGGTAAAATTACTTCCCGAAAAATCAAGGCAGCTGAAAATGAAGCTTCCAGAATAATTGATGCTGCAAAAATAAGGTCGGAAGCTGTTGTTAAAGAAGCTCAGGTTGAAGCCAAAGACAGGCTTTTTAGAATGAAAAGTGAGTTTGATATTGAAACAAAAGAAACAAGAGCTGAGCTGAAGAAACGTGAAAAAAGATTAATCCAAAAAGAGGAAAGCATAGATAACAAGCTTGAGCAGATTGAGAGGAGAGACCGGGAAATATCGAGAAAAGAGGCCATACTCCAAAAAAGGGAAGAAAATATTGAGCAAAGCGAAATTAAATATGATGAGTTGATAGAAGAACAGAAAAAACAACTCGAAAGAATATCCGATCTTACGGCAGAACAAGCCAAGGATCTTCTGGTCAGGGCCATGGAGAATGAAGCAAGGCATGATGCTGCAAAACTGATAAAAAAGATCGAAAATGAAACGAAAGAAGAGGCCGACAAGAAAGCAAAAAACATTATGGCGACCGCTATACAGAGATATGCGGGGGAATATGTTGCCGAGCGTACCGTTTCGGTTGTTCAACTGCCTAATGATGAAATGAAAGGAAGGATTATAGGAAGAGAAGGTCGTAACATCAGGGCACTTGAAGCAGCAACAGGAATTGATCTTATCATAGACGATACTCCTGAAGCAGTAATTTTATCCGGATTTAATCCTGTAAGAAGGGAAGTTGCGCGTATATCACTTATGCGACTTATATCTGACGGCCGGATTCATCCGGCCAGGATAGAGGATATTGTGAAAAAAGTCGGACTGGAGGTTGATCAGGTAATTAAGGAGGCAGGAGAGCAGGCAGCCTTTGATTTGGGTGTACACGGAATTCATAATGAACTTATCAAGTTTATAGGGCGGTTGAAATTCAGAACAAGTTATGCTCAAAATGTTCTGCAGCATTCAATAGAAGTCGGTTTTTTAAGCGGAATAATGGCCTCGGAATTGGGTCTAAGCTCAAAGCTCGCGAGACGAATGGGTTTATTGCATGATATCGGAAAAGCTATTGATCATGAAGTTGAAGGGCCGCACGCGGTTATAGGGGCAAATCTTGCAAAGAAATTTGGTGAAGCTCCCAAAGTTGTTCATGCAATTGCCGCTCATCATGAAGATGTCCAGCCTGCCTCTGTATATGCATATCTCGTACAGGCTGCAGACGGCCTCTCTGGAGCAAGGCCTGGAGCCAGGAAAGAATTGCTGGAAAATTATATTAAAAGACTTGAAGATTTAGAAAAAATAGCAAATTCATTTAAAGGAGTTTCGAACACCTATGCTATTCAAGCTGGAAGGGAACTTAGAGTAATCGTGGAAAGCGGAATTATATCGGATGAAGATTCGGTCTTGTTAAGCAGGGATATTGCAAAGAAAATAGAAGAATCGCTTGTCTTTCCGGGGCAGATAAAAGTGATAGTGATACGCGAAACGAGGGCAGTTGAGTTTGCAAATAAATGAGGGTGCAATGGCAAGTTTAATCAATGTTTTTGAAGAAAGAGGTTTTGTTGAAAAAACAACTCATGACGAGGAGCTTAAAGAGTATATCCGGAATAATAAAGTGACTTGTTATATCGGTTTTGATCCTACCGCGTCGAGTCTGCACGTGGGAAGTCTTGTTCCGATAATGGCGCTGGCCCATATGCAGAATCATGGTCACAGACCTATAGCGCTTGTAGGGGGCGGAACAGGGCTTGTAGGCGACCCAAGCGGAAAAACAGAGATGAGGAAGCTATTAACACTTGAAATTGCAGAAGAGAATGCCAGGGGAATAAAGAAACAACTTTCAAGATTTATTGATTTCAGCGAGGGGAAAGCGCTTCTGGTTAACAATAATGACTGGCTTTGCGAACTGAAATACATTCCGTTTTTAAGGGATATTGGAAGGCATTTTTCAGTCAATAGGATGATAAAAGCTGAAAGTTATAAATTGCGACTTGATTCTGAGGAAGGTCTCAGCTTTATTGAATTTAATTACATGCTTTTGCAGGCATATGATTTTCTGGAACTATTCGATAAGTACGGGTGCAGGCTACAAATGGGGGGGAGCGACCAGTGGGGAAACATTGTTGCCGGAATAGAACTTATTAGAAAAATCAGGAAAGGAAGTTCATTCGGTATTACATTCCCTTTAATAAAAACAAGCAACGGCGCAAAGATGGGAAAGACAGCGAAAGGAGCGGTTTGGCTTGATACGAAAAGAACAACTCCTTATGATTACTATCAATACTGGATAAACACAGATGACAGGGATGTGGAACGTTTTTTGGCACTTTTCACATTTTTGCCAATGGATGAAATACAACAAACACGAAATTTATACGGATCTGATTTAAACAGCGCTAAGACTATCCTTGCGTTTGAAACAACATTGCTTGCACACGGGTGTGAAGAAGCTGTTAATGCTTACAGGGCGGCGGCAAGTGTTTTCGGAGAACGCTTTGTCCCAAATAGTATCTTACCGTCCAGTTCAGTCCCAAGGGATAATTCGTTAGTAGAAGAGGCTTCAGTTCCCTGCTCATATATGAATGCGGATATGTTTGATCCTGGTATAGCAGCCTTTAAACTATTTCAGGATGTAAAACTGGCTTCATCGGGCGGAGCATCGAGAAGACTGATAGAGCAAGGCGGCGCATATATAAACGACAGACGCATTGAAAAGTTCGATGAATTGATTACTTCAAATGATATCAACAATATGGAAATCTTATTAAGATCAGGGAAAAAACGTTTCCATAAAATCAAAATAAAAAGGTAAATAACGCTTGACATAATCCATCTCTGAGGATAGATAGCGCTTCTCTTTATTTATTTTGACCTATGTTTTCTTCAGTAAATAAATAATAGTAATAAATTAAAAAGACTTTTATTTTTGTTGACAAACAATATCCACAAGGATAGAAGAATATCTCTTTTTTTAACTGTCCGGTGCGATATAAATAAAAGTCTCGGCGAATAAAAAAATTGCTTGACAAAGAAGAATAAAAAGTAGTATTTAATAATTCTTTCCAAATCGATTGAACCTTTTGAAAAAGCAGTTTTTATAAATAATTAAAAAATTGCTTGACACAAAAGATAACTTAGGATATAAGTATTCTTTTTTTGCAATATCGGCTGCTGTTTCAGCGGCTACTTGATCTTTGAAAACTAAATAGTGACAGCTTGTGAGTTAGGTCTCACGCATGCATATGCATGCAACAATTTGATAGTTTAATTGGAGAGTTTGATCCTGGCTCAGAATGAACGCTGGCGGCGTGCTTAACACATGCAAGTCGCACGAGAACTCTTTAGCTTGCTAAAGATAGTAAAGTGGCGCACGGGTGAGTA
>RPRI01000027.1 GCA_003818505.1 Desulfobacteraceae bacterium
TCATTTCAAAACCTCGGATCAGGTTTGAGAGCAAGGCGCAAGCCGATGAAAAAGCGCAGCATACACGGTAGTATGTGAGCATTTTGAAGAGGTTTGCAACACAGCTATCAGACCTCAGGCGGGGTTTTGAAACGACTTCTTGACGAACTCGTTGGAAGTCTGAATATGCTCTCTTAGCCCCGATAAACGGGACTCTTTTTACTACCCCATTGAGGGGTGTAAGCTTTTTGGGAGCGCAATATTTATCACGAAGGCACGGATCCACCTCAGGCCCGAAGGACAAAAAAATATGCCAGTTATAAAAATCGACCCGGTTTTTCCATATTTTAAAAGACTCTCTTTTATTCTCCTGATTCTCGTCATCAGCTCCTGCTCCGAGAAAAAATCCGCTCACATGACCTTCTCGGGAATAATGGATACAGATATAACACGTGTAAGCTCCCAGGCGAACGGCATCATAAAGGAACTCAATTTTGCAGAGGGAATTGAAGTGCAGGAAGGCCAGGTATTGGCGGGCATAGAAACGGAAAGCCTCGGGTACCAGCTCGAGCAGAACCGGTCGACGATTGAAGAGCTGGACAATCAATACAAAGCCACCCATTCGCAACTTGAAACGGCAAAAATTGAGAAAGAGAATATCGGCATAAAATACGATCGTTTTTTATCCCTTCTTAAGTCAAAAGCGATATCACAGCAGAATGTCGACGATCTCAAAACCCAGCTCGATGCCGCAAATGAAAGGATCAAGTCCATTCAGGCTTCGCTGGATGTAGTCATAAGCAAAAGAAAACAGGTTGAATCTGGGGCAAAGCTTATTAAAAAGCAGGTCAAGGACGCTTCAATAACCTCCCCTGTTTCAGGAAGGGTGCTCGTGCGTTATGCGGAAAAGGGAGAGTTACTTGCGGCAGGCAGCCCGGTATGTGATATTGCCGATCTTTCCCTGCTCTGGACAAAGATATATATCGAAGAAAGGAGCCTGCCCTTTATTAAACTAGGTCAGAATGTAAGTGTAAAGATTGACGGAATTGATGATAAAACACTTGAAGGCCGGGTATCCTGGATTTCCGACAAATCGGAATTTACCCCGAAAACAATACTGACCGAAGAGACAAAAGCCTCTCTGGTTTTTTCAGCGAAAATAATTGTACCGAATAATAACGGCATCTTGAAAATCGGTATGCCTGTGTCTGTTATTGTTAAGCGGCAGATATGATGCTTCCCATAATCAGCATTAAAAACTTTTCAAAATCGTTCGGCGGAACAAAAGCCGTGGAGAACCTTGACCTTGATGTCGAAAGAGGCGAACTGTTCGGACTGATAGGCCCGGACGGAGCGGGAAAAACTACAACCATAAGAACTCTTGTAACGCTCATTCCCCCTGATTCGGGAGAAATTTCAGTAAACAATTTTAATGTAAAAAAGGACATCAGGAAAATAAGAAGCATAACCGGCTATATGCCGCAAAGATTCTCTTTGTATCCTGATCTCTCGGTCAATCAGAACCTTGTCTTTTTCGCCAATCTCTTTGCCGTTCCAAAAAAGGAAATAGCGGAACGGAAAAAAAGGCTCTTTAAGTTCAGCAACCTGGAGCCTTTTGCCGGCAGGCTTGCGGGGCAGCTCTCCGGTGGAATGAAACAGAAGCTTGCCCTCTCCTGCACTCTCATTCATAATCCCGTTGTTCTTATTCTTGATGAGCCGACAACCGGTGTCGACCCCGTTTCCAGAAATGAATTCTGGACCATTCTTAAGGAATTAAAGAAGGAAGGAGTCACTATTCTGGTGTCGACTCCATACATGGATGAAGCAATAAAGTGCGATCGCATTGCAATCATGCATGAAGGCGTGGTCCTTGCCGGCGGAAAGCCTGAAACAATGACGGCTTCATTTAAAAAGCATATTTACAAGCTCACGGGACGGGATTTGATCGGACACATAAATTCGATAGCCCTGATTCCGGGGATTCTCTCGGTTCAATCGTTTGGCGACAGCCTTCACCTCACTCTCGCGGATAGTAAGAATAAGGACGTACTAAGTGAAAAAATAGAAAATATTCTCGGCCGCAGTTTTCAAATGGAACCCGTCGATCCGTCGCTTGAAGATTTATTTATCGCTCTTATTGAAGGTAAAAGCTGAAAATGGAAACCGGGATAGCAGTCAGCGCGTCAAAATTGAGCCGTCACTTCGGCGCTTTCAAGGCTGTTGATGAAATATCTTTTGAAGTGAAAAAAGGGGAGATATTCGGCTTCCTCGGAGCAAACGGGGCGGGGAAAACAACAGCCATAAAAATGCTTTGCGGTCTTTTGAAGCCTACTTCCGGAGAAGCGACAGTCGCAGGTTTCAGTATCAATTCCGAAACTGCCAAAATAAAAGAAAATATCGGCTACATGAGCCAGAAATTTTCCCTTTATGACGATCTGACCGTTAAAGAAAATATAGAATTTTACGGCGGGATATACGGCCTGTCGAGGGAGGAAATCGCAAACAAAACAAGCCTGCTTCTTTCCGAGCTCAACCTTGAGGATATGAAGAATTCGCTCACTAAAGCCCTCCCCCTTGGATGGAAACAGCGCCTTGCTTTAAGCGCTTCTCTGCTCCATGATCCTCCGATTATTTTTCTCGATGAGCCGACCGGGGGAGTAGATCCGATTTCACGACGCAATTTCTGGAGGATTATATATGAAATAGCGGCTCTGGGAAAAACCGTGTTTGTGACGACCCATTACATGGATGAAGCCGAATACTGCAACAGGGTCTCTATCATGCATAAGGGCAAAATAATCGAGCTCGGAAATCCGACAGGTCTTAAGCAAAAATACAACAAAACAACAATGCAGGATATTTTTATAAAGATTATCGGCCAAAATTGATGGCTTATACAAACTTATAAATCATACGGCAAAGTAAAAAGCTCATTATGCAAGGCGTCGCGAATCTTGAGGAATGAAGCGTACATGTTAGTACGCTGCAATGACGAAAGATGAAGCGCAACACCGCAGAATGACTTTTTACGAAGCCGTCGGAATTAAGATGAAGTTAAGAAGAATAATAAGCATAATCATCAAAGAATATACCCACATTTTCCGGGACTGGCGATCACTTCTTATCATTATCCTGATGCCGGTTCTCATGATAATTCTTTACGGTTATGCCATCACGCTCGATATGAAAAACCTGACCTTCGCCGTAATTGATGATGCCAAAACTCCGGAAAGCAGGGAACTGATACGAGGTTTTACCGAAAGCCGTTTCTTTATACTCAAATATACGGATATAAAGCGCAATGAGATAGAATCATTGTTTAAAAAACGTTATATTCAGATGGCGCTTGTTATCCCGGAAGATTTTTCGGAAAGTCTTGCTTCAAAACGCATCACAAAAGTCCAGCTTATAGTCGATGCAGCCGATTCGAACGTCGGAACATTTATAAACAATTACAGCAACAGAGTAGCACAGCTGTTTAACGAAAAGATGAACCGCCGGTCTCCCGGCATACTGGGACTTGAACCAAGAATTCTTTACAACCCAGACATGAAGAGCGCAAATTTTTTTGTCCCGGGCCTTGTCGCCCTTATCCTTCTTCTTATATGCTCTCTTCTGACATCTATTACCATAACCCGCGAGAAGGAAACAGGAACCCTCGAACAGATACTTGTTTCTCCGGTTCACCCGATAGAAATAGTGGTGGGAAAAGTAATTCCGTACATCACCCTTGGTTTTTTCAATGGAGTAGTCATCATTCTTTTTGCCCGGCTCCTTTTCAAAGTGCCCATCAACGGAAGCCTGTCGATGATTGCCGGGCTTTCGCTGATTTACATATTTGTAGCCTTGAGTTTCGGGCTGATGATTTCGGCGATCGCAAAAACGCAGCAGATAGCAATGCTCGGGACACTCATGGCAACCGTTCTTCCCACAATAATGCTGAGCGGCTTTATTTTCCCGGTGGCAAGCATGCCCCTGCCGCTTCAATACATATCAAAAGCGGTGCCTGCCACCTATTTTCTTATAATCATCCGAGGCATAATGCTCAAGGGAATCGGACTTGCCGAGCTGTGGCAGCATGCAGCCGCCTTATCTGGAATAGGGATATTAATGCTCTCAATTGCAATTATGCGGTTTAAAGTGACCCTGGAGTAACCTAAGGATGCGTCAGATATTTTATCTCGTGCAGAAAGAATTCAGGCAGATTTTCCGGGACTTCTCCATGGTCAGAATCCTGTTCGTAGTCCCCCTCATTCAAATATTTATTTTAGGCAATGCCATAACGACAGATGTAAAAAATATAAAAGTCATTTTTCAGGATCAGGATAAAACTCCGTACAGCAGGGAATTTATCAGCCGGTTTGTTCATTCGCAATATTTCATAATCACAGGCTTTGAAGAGGATTACATTAGGCTTTCATCTTACCTTGATTCAGGGAAGGCAAATCTTGCCATAGTGATTCCCATGCATTTCCAGCGTGACATTGTTCTTCAAAAAAAACCGGACATCCAGCTTCTCGTTGACGGGGTGGACGGAAATTCTGCCGGAGTATCGCTCGGATATATTACTGACATAGTGCAGCAATACCAGGAAAGGCTCATGGAACATTCGCCTGAGTTAAGCCTTCAGGTTAAAAATATACGCAGGGTTGAAACGGAACCGAGATTCTGGTTCAACCCGAATCTCGAAAGCAAGCTCTACATAGTGCCCGGAATAATCGCTCTTATTCTTCTAATAATAACCCTTTTTCTTACCAGTATGGGCATCGTGCGTGAAAAGGAAATCGGAACACTGGAACAGCTCATGGTAACTCCGATAAGGTCATACCAGCTTGTTATAGGAAAGATTATACCTTTCAGTATCCTCGGCATTCTGGAGATAATGATTTCAATGGGATTCGTCTATCTTATTTTCGGGATAGGAGTAAAAGGCAGCCTGCTTCTTCTCCTTTTTGAATCTTCACTTTTTATCATTTCCACACTCGGACTAGGCATTTTTATTTCAACCATATCGGATACCCAGCAGCAGGCCCTCTTTGTCGCCTGGTTTTTCATGATATTTGCAATCCTTCTTTCGGGTTTTTTTATCCCCATCGCCAACATGCCTCCTGTAATTCAGAATATAACACGCCTTAATCCGCTGCGGTATTTTATCGTCATATTGAGGGAAATATATCTTAAAGGAACCTCGATAAGAGATCTTATCCCCGAAACCCTGGCAATGGTTACATTCGGTATCTTCCTTTTCCTTGCCGCAGTAATCCGATTCAAAAAAAAATTAGGGTGATGAAGGCGCAAGAGGTATTTCTGAATTCGGGGTTATTTACCTCTACCCATTTACAATGTAATTGCCTCGCTTGTAAGGCACACAGATATTCCCTGCAAATATATGTGTAATTCCAATTGGTTTAAGTATATAGATTGTTACAGCAGAAATTAATAAATAATTGTCAACAGGCTATGAACTCAAACGTGTTATTCGATTTGGCTTAATCCGAAATATCATCATTGCTTGATGTTTCAAAAAGTGGTGACAAAAGGTACGGATTTGAGTATCGTGAAGTCATGAAACCTTTTTGTTTTGTCGCTCATGTCTTTAAATCGGCCTGAAGGAAAATGCACAGGAGATGAAGAAACAACTATGGCGTGACAGTTGGCTGATGGCAATCTGCATTGGCCGGATATTCATGTATATGAACTACATGGTTTATGCCGCGTGTCTGCCGATCTTAAAGAGCGAATGGGAGATGTCGGCAACTCAGGCCGGCTCGATTGCGTCCGGATTCATGATAGGTTACTCTGTGTCGCTTGCTGTCGCATCCTGGCTGTCGGATCATTTCGGCGCCCGTCGGATATTCGTACTGTCGACGATCACCGGCATGGCCACCGCCCTCGTGTTCGGTTTCTTTGCACGCGACTATCTCACGACATTGCTTCTCTATTCTTTGCTCGGCATCGCCCAGGGCGGCATCTATACTCCCGGCATAGTTTTAATGGCCGAGAGGTATCCGGTCGCTTGCCGTGGCGGCGCGGTCGGCTGGTTTATCGCGAGCACATCGCTGGGTTATGCATGCTCCCTGGTCGTTTCGGGAATCCTGGTCGCGGTAGGGGGTCATGTGCTCGCCTTCATAGGCACCGGTATTCTGCCGTCCGCTGGGGCTTTGATCTTATGGATCGCTCTCAGGAGTACGCCGAATATCATTCACGACCGCAGCAACGGATTAAACTTCATGGCCGTTCTTAGGAACGAACGGAATGTCAGGTCCCTGATGGCAGGTTACACCTGTCATTGCTGGGAGCTGCTCGGCATGTGGGCATGGACTCCCGCTTTTCTCGCGGCAAGTCTTGCTTTATCCGGTGCAGCCTCGATCCAGTCCGCAGAGATTGCCGCCTATTGCGTGGCCGCCATGCACATTGTCGGCGCCGTAGCTTCATCCACCATGGGGCATTTGTCGGATCTTCTGGGGCGGCGAGCCGTTTTAACCGGACTCGGCGCAGCCGGAGCAATTCTTTCCCTGATCTTCGGCTGGCTGGTCGCCGCGCCTCTGCCGATCCTGGTTGGACTGATGCTTATTTACGGATTTGTGGCGATCGGTGATTCCCCGGTGCTTTCGGCTGCAATTACCGAAGTTGTTGCGCCCAATCGACTCGGGTCAGTACTGGCGGTACGTTCCCTTCTCGGGTTCGGCGCAGGCGCTATTGCACCGATGGCTTTCGGAGCAGTGCTTGATTACCTGCGCGTAGGCGATAGTGCTGCGTCGACATGGGGTCCAGCTTTTATGGTTTTCGCAATCGGGGGGTTTGGGGCTACCTGGTTTGCCTTGCGCTTACGAATGTCAGATAAAAAGTAGATTTAACTTAATCACACAAAGCGCACAGAGCGCACAGATAAAATCGTAGTGTTATAAATCGGCCGTTCCCGCCACAACATAAAGTACCTGCTAAAACTTGACATGCAAGTTAATTAATGCGATACACAAAGACGTGAAAAGCAAATCCTTATTATCTTATATAATTACATTATCTAGTAGTAACATGGAAAACAAATACAACTCACAATTATATGACGAGATAGCACCGCAAGGAATGGGCGACATTTACAAGACAGCGATAACCACTTATATCCCTAAAACTATAAGGACAGCAACTGCGGTCGGACTTGTTGCATTACTACCAACAATGCTTCTGGCATCAGGATGCAAACACGTCGGCGTCAAACCGGGCGAAATCAGCCAGGAAGAAGCTTTAAAGAACCTATCCGGTGAAAGCCAAGGCGGAGGCGGAGGGGGCGGCGGTGGCGGTTGCTTCACACCAAACACACCAGTCCTAATGTCAGACGACAAAACCAAACCAATCAAGCAAATTCAAATAGGCGACGAAGTCAAGTCTTTCGATTTTGAGAAGAACAAGGCAACAACCAGCAAAGTCATCGCACTTTTCAAATTCAAAAAGACCGAACACCTAATCATCAACGGACTCGAAGTAACGAAAACTCACCCATTCTGTATAGGCAAAGGACTCTGGAAAGAAGCGGGAATGCTGAAAGTCGGGGATGTCCTAATCGGAGAAGGCAACTCTGAAATAAAAATAGAGAGAATAGAAAAAGTCCAAAAGGATGTAGCAGTCCATAACTTCACAGTAGACGGAACACATAACTACTTCGTCTCAAACGGAGAAAAGAATTTTCTGGTTCATAATAAGGGCGGAAGTAGCTAATTATTTATTGCTTTAATTAACCGTAAAACTATAGCTGTCTGAAACCGCATTACTATTGCCATCCACTCCAAAATAAGTTTCTGACTTAGTCCAAGAAGCTTCGTCTGTCCATAGCCACTCATTATTCGCAACGAGACTTCCTCCAGCGGGAATATAATTACTTCCAAACTTAGCCACTATATCTGTTTGAGTAGAGCAAAACAGAGGAGTAATACTTCCAGAATCACACTTCTGCCTACTATTAACCGTCACCCCGACATCTCCTCCAGTCTCACTCAGCGTCACATCGTAATACCACCAGTTCCCTCCTGTAAATCCAGGCGGCGGACTTCCGCAATTCTTACATAGGTTACTATAACTCGCACTCAGCACAGCCACCGCAGGCTCACAACTATTAGTCGCACTATCACATATATACCCAGTCGGACAAATCTTCGTCCCCATCGCATTCTGTGTCGTCCCGCAATTACTTTCCTGAACAAACGAACTTCCTAAGCAGACGCTATCCGTAGATGGCAACCATTCTGTTTCCACACATCCGCCACAATTCTTAGTCCCCACCGCGTCTCTCGTCGTCCCGCAATTACTTGTCTGGACAAATAGAGTTCCCGAACAAAAGTCATCCACAGAAGGCAACCAAATTGTCGGCACGCAAGCGCAAGGCACAATCGTGCTCACAGCGGTATCATATAATATGAAATTATCACAAGACGACAATGTATCAGGACAATCGGGTAAATCTGCAGGAAGGGCACACGCGCTCTCCCAACTGCCAGCAAAGTTCCAACAACTATACTCATCGTCATCCCCACCATTACAATCTCCGGATTCAAACCCGCCATCATAACCCGAACATAGAGCAGGATAATAATCAGTCTCAGCACATACATCACAAACCACATACGACCTCTCCCGACAAACTCTCTTACTCAACACGTTAGGCACGCACACCCCACCAGCACACGACTCACTTACACCACAAACCTCCTCAACAACCGGGCTCGCTCCATATTCCAAACACGGGTCCGAATCAAAATTTCCACACTCGCTCCTCAAAACCTTAAGAAAATCACTCGAACAGAACAGAGGCGACCCGCCCGCTATACAATCGTCCCTACAATAACCCTCAGGAAATCCGCCCTCCCAAAAAAACAACCTTACCTTCTTAGGAGAATACGTCGCATCTCCCCCCTCTCCAATCTCCGCAGAAACCACAACCTCTTCTACAAAAACATCCTTATCCAAAGTAGCATAAAAAATAATCGGGTCCATCTTACAATAATCATTCACATCCCCAAGATTACAAACCCTCAGCAGATACCCAAAACCCTCCGGAATCTTTCCCGCAACATAGTCATCCAAGGAATCATAAGCGGGGTCCCCCGGCAAATCGACATCGACACTCAACGCATCCAATCTCAAATCTCTCGAAATGGCAATCCCCTCCAAAATCTCATTCTGCACACTATAAGAATAATCGGAAACACTCAAAATCTCTCTCGCCGACTGGTCGGAATAAACACTCATCATAACTCCCGCAACAATTAAAACTGAAATAGTCGCCTCCAGAATGTGAATCCAACCACCTTTGTTTCTATATAAATGTTGGTAGTCGAGGAATACATATTTCTTGACAATCTTTGGCCTTTCAGTCACTATCTAGACAGACTAGACAGGAGGTATCGCTATGAAGCACGTTTGGCAACTACAGGAAGCAAAAAACAAGTTCAGTGAAGTAGTGGAAAGTGCGCTTTCCCACGGACCGCAACTCGTAACAAAACGGGGTGTTGAAGCCGTCGTCGTATTGTCCTACAAAGACTATCGCAAATTGCTGGCTTCCCCAAAACCCCTCTCTGAATTCTTCCGCCAATCCCCATTGGCAGGTATTGACCTTGACCTGAAGCGCAATATGGACTCCGTACGTTCGGACATTGACCTATGAAATACCTTCTGGATACCTGCGTGATTTCCGAACTGGTCGCCCGGAACCCCCTGGGCAAAGTTGTTGAATGGATCGACAGGATCGATCCGGAGCAAGTTTACCTGAGCGTTGTCACCATCGGCGAGATCCGAAAGGGCATTCAAAAGCTTCCCGACTCGCAGCGAAAGGAAACTCTTCAAGAATGGCTTGCTTACGACCTGCTGGATCGATTTCAGGGGCGAATCCTCCCCATCGACACAGAGGTCATGTTGACATGGGGACGGCTTGTCGGCAATCTGGAGTTACAGGGCAAGAAGATGGCGGCTATGGATTCACTGATCGCGGCTATCGTACTGCACGGAGGACTGACGCTTGCAACGCGAAACGAAGAAGATTTTAAGCATGCAGAGATCCAGCTGGCGAATCCCTGGACTTAACCGGTTATCAATCGGGATGGGCGTCAACATAAATACCCCCCGGGATAATTGATTTTATAGTTTCTGTCATCGGCTTGTTTCTGGGCACAAATGTTGCCGGCTTGAACCGAGGTTTCAGCAAAGCTTCTTAAAATCTTTTTATTACGAAGTCTATAAAGTTGACAGCAAAGTAAAAAGTACATTATGAAAGGCGCGCGAATCTTGAGGAATGAGGCGTACACAGAAGTACGCTGCAATGACGAAAGATGAAGTGCAACACAGCAGAATGACTTTTTACGAAGCTGTTAAAGCTCTTCGGGAGTAAATGCCACCACATCATCAATTCTTTCCGCGTTGGCAAAGAGCATGATCAGCCTGTCGAGACCGAGAGCGTTGCCGGATGCACCCGGCATTTGAGAAATAGATTCAAGAAATTTTTCGGGCATGGGATATTCTTTTTTACCGGTATTTTTGCGGAAGGCGAGCTCTTTTTCAAAGCGAGCTCGCTGCTCTTCGGGGTCGGTCAGTTCAGTAAAGCCGTTGCACAGTTCAACTCCTGAGATATAGAGTTCAAAACGCTCGGCAACCGAACTCTCTCCGGTTTTAAGTTTTGCAAGCGCTCCACAGGAGGCAGGATAATCATAAAGGAAAAGAGGCGCGCTTTGTCCGAGGGCAGGTTCTATTTCAGCCATTGTTTCATCGAAGCGGTTTTCTGAAAGAGCTTTATCAACCGATATCGAAGCGTATTTATCAAAAGCTTCGGCTACAGTCATTCTTTCCCATGGACCGGCAAGATCGATTCTGCTGCCAAGATAATTTATCGAATTGCCTGAGACTGACTTTAAGGCAACATCTTTAATCAGGTCTTCGGTTTCTTCCATCATGCCAAAATAATCCGAATCCGCGCGGTACCATTCCAGCATTGTAAATTCGGGAATATGCCTTGAGCCTCTTTCATTTTGTCTGAAACACCTGCATATCTGGAATATCCGTGGATAACCCGCGGCAAGAAGTCTTTTCATGCACAACTCCGGGGAAGTGTGAAGGAACAGGTCTTCAGATTCTATCGCATCTACATTGGCTTCAGGGGCCGGAGCCGGAATCCTTACCGGAGTTTCCACCTCAAGATAATCATGTCCGGCAAAAAACATCCGGACAGCTTGAATAATTCCTGCGCGCAGAACGAGATTGTTTTTTCTTTTCACTTGAACCCCTGAACCATCGGCCCCTTGAACCCTTATACAAACACTTTTTCTTAACTTGTTCGTTCTATATATTTGTCTTCCGTTCTGTCCTGCAAGAACACCATATCATAGCAGTTCGATTCGGCGGAATGATACCAGATATATCCGAGATCACGGCATTTTGCGCAGGCTCTTAAGGGGATATGAACCGCAAGCAGGCGGGTGCCTCTGTCTGAAGTTGAATCAATTTTGAGTGTTCCGGCGCAGTCAGGACATACTTTTACGGTTTCTTTCTGCTCTTCCCGTATATTATCCGTGTCGTAATATATGTTGCGTTTTCTTTCATCAAAATTTTTTTTATCTCTCATGCGTTCCGCTATCTTATCCCTGTTCTGCCAGTAGCTTAATACGGTTTCGCCGGTCTTTTCTATGTTTAAAGTAACCTCCCTGGTTTGCCTGTACTTCTCCGGATCATACAGAGGCTCTTTCACCTTGCTGTAGTCAACGCCGGACATCGCGAGAATTATTCCGAGGTTAACATAAGGGAGAGCTCCTTCAATCGAATACCCGCCTTCAAGCACGGCAATATCCGGTTTTAAAATGGATGTGAGAGCGGCGTAGCCCTGCGCGGAAAAATTCATGTTGGTTATAGGATCGGTAAAATGATTGTCCTGTCCGGCTGAATTTATGATGATTTCCGGCTTGAAATCATCAAGGATCGGCATGACGACATTTTTTGTTACATAGAGAAATCCTTCATCGGATGTATGAGGCGGAAGAGGAATATTAATGGTCGTTCCGGCGGCATTAGGTCCTCCAAGCTCATACGGAAACCCTGAACCCGGATAAAGGGTTCTTCCGTCCTGATGGAGGGAGATAAAAAGGGTGTCAGGGTCGTGCCAGTAAATATCCTGAGTGCCGTCGCCGTGATGACAGTCGGTGTCAACGATGGCGACTTTCCTGATATTATACTCCTTTCGCAGGTATTCGATCATAATTGCTTCTACATTGACATTACAGAAACCCCTTGCTCCGTGCACTACACGCATCGCATGATGGCCGGGAGGACGGGCAAGAGAGAATCCTCTTTTTACTTTTTTATCGCAAACGGCCTTTCCTATCGTCTTGGCGCAGCCCGCGCTTATAAAATGCGATTCCGTCATAACATGTTCAACATCAGGAACACAGAAATGGACCCTTCTCACATCCTGTTCCATAACAAGCTCAGGCTTCAACTCCACTATACCTTCAATATCAAAGAGCCCTTCTTCAAGCACCTGGTCCTGAGTGTAAAGAAGCCGCTCCTCCCTTTCGGGATGAGTTGGGCTTATCGCCCAGTCGAAGGCAGGGAAGAAAACCAATCCTGTTTTGTTATTTGCAGCAAGTTTCATATAAATTTCTCACAGACCTCTTTCCGCCTCAGGTGGTTTTTCGCTCGAATCCTTGAACCCTTGAACCGAAACAGCGAGCGAATTCCTCGCTGCTTGCAGCGGGGTTAGCGAGCGAATTAAAAATAGACCCAATTCCCTACGGTCGGAGATTCCCCGTAGCTTGCTGCGGGGAGCTTCAATCCTCGAATCCTCTTATAAATGTCATACCGTCTATCTGTCGGCGATAGAATCATATCCCTGTATAAGTCCGGGCTTGATCTGCGCTCTTACACGAATATTTTTCCCTGATGTATAAAAGCCTTTTACCATGTTAAATTGAAGTGATTCTATTACTTCCATATCAAGATCACTCTCATCCGCCCCTCTTTTCCTGGCTTTTTCCGTTAAAAGCTGGAAAGATATTTTTACTGCGTCAATCATTGAGAAGTCTGCCGCAATTTTTTCCCTGAAGCCTTCTTCCGCGGATAATGCAAAGCCAAGTTCGGTATCGGCGATGAGCGCTACCTCGCATGTGGTTCTTGCTATTGCCGCGCCTATCGCATTGGCGACATTCCATCTTGGCACTACGGTGACCGTGCATCCGGAAAGCTCCTCTATTCTGCCTGCAAAATACGGGGCCGGACCTCCTATCAGCAGAATCTTTCCGGGGTTTATCCTGTATTCCTCCATAACCTCATGGATAGTATAAACGGGTTTGCTGTTGATTCTTGAAATCAGCTCTCTTGTTTCGAGGAGAATTGCTTCACAGGCATTATCAAAAATATTCGACGCTGCATCTTCAACCGGAATGCCTAGCGCAAGAGCAATCGATTCAACGCCCTTGAAAGCATTATCCCTGTCACAGTCGCATATTTTACCAAGCACAACCAGAGCGTCGGTTACTGTCGGAACCGAGCCTCCGTAAGCCATTGCGGGACCGGCTCTTAGCGGGCCGATCCTGATCTTTCCGGTTGCATCCACACTTACGGAGCTGTCCCCGCCTGTTGCGATAGAACTTGTCTCAAGCGAGCGGATAAGTGTTTTATAGGAGCCCAGGTTTATTCCTACCGGGTTTAATACCGGAACATGATTGATCAGGACCGCTATGTCGGTAGTTGTTCCGCCTATATCAAGAACTATACACTCCTCTTTGTCCGGAGAAAAAGGCATTGCTCCCATGACGCTTGCCGCGGGACCGGAAAATATGGCCTGACCCGGAAAATCAGTCGAAGCATCAAGACTGGTTGTGCCTCCATCGGCTTTAAGAATATAGATAGGGATATCAAGCTTTTTTTCTCTGAGGGATTTTTTGACCGCGTCGAAAAAATTTTTATGGATGGGGTAAGTGGCGGCATTAAGATAAGTGGTTGCAACGCGTCTGGGAAAATTAAGGCTTCCTGAAATCCTGTGTCCTGTAAAAACCTTATCAAAAAAATTTCCGAGAATCCTTGCAATATTCTGCTCATGTGACGGGTTCCGGACTGAAAACTTGCCGACTACTCCAACGTACCTGATTCCTTCCTTTTTAAGGTTCCATGCAATTTTTTCAATTTCATTCCTGTCAATCGGCTCAACCTCCCTTCCTCTGTGATCAATTGAACCCGAAACAGGATAGTAGAAACGGTTAGTCCGGTAATATTCCGGATCAATACCGGGTCCTGAAGATACTATCATTCCAACTTCAGGCGTTTTATTCTGAACTACGGCATTTGTGATCAGGGTTGTGCTGAGGACAATACGGTCGATAGTTGACGGGTCGATATTTTCTGTAATTTTATCAAGGCCGGTAAGGACGGAATTGAAGAGATCGGATTCATCTGTAAGAACTTTGACATCCCTTACGATCCCGTTCTTTCCGAGAAGAACGACGTCAGTGTGCGTTCCTCCGACATCCAGACCGATTATCATTGCATTATCCTGGCAGATCCGCTAATTTTCATTAGAAGCCATTCCAAAACCCCGTCTGAGGCCTGACAGCTGTGTTGCAAGCCTCTTCAAAATGCTCACATACTCCCGTGTATGCTGCGTTTTTTCATCAGCTTGCGCCTTGCTCTCAGACCTGATCCGAGATTTTGAAATGGCTTCTATAGAGAGTCATCGATTATGGATATAAGCTAACGGAAATAATAATAATTGTCAACAATGACGATCTCGTAAAAAGTCATATGCGAACGGATTTGAGATTTTTGGGGAATAGATTTTTATGGAACTGAGCGTTAAAAATCACAAGCTGTTTGAGGGCGTTGGCCCGAGTTCTTGTGATTTAGCGAAGTGACTTAAAAATCCCCAAAAAGCTCATTAAGTGAGCATATTTCGACTTTTTACGAGTACATCAATAATGACGGTTTCGTAAAATGTTATTCTAACACAAAGATCTCAAAGGGCTCAAAGAAAAACCTGAATATTTTCAATAGGCCTTTCTTCGTGACTTTGTGCCTTCGTGGCGAAAAAATGACTTTTTATTAAGCCGTCAGATTCTTGCTCCGAGCATTTCCGTAAAAGCTTCTATCCGTGTTGAAAGCTGCCCTTCTGCAAAATCTCTCGGGTCAACAACATCGACCTCTAAGTTTAAAACCGGAATTCCGATCTCCCTGAGGCCTTCGCTGATCAGACCCCTTGCTCCCGCGCCCTGCCTGCAGCCCCTGTGGCAGGGATTTATCGCCCCGTCGATTTTGTATGATAATGCGAGTTTCTGCAAGTAATTCACTCTTCGTCTTATAGTTCCGTTGAAGGGAATTGAAATCGCCCTTCGGGCAAGACCCGTATAAGGATCATCAGGATCAATCGGCTCCCATGTTATGCTGTTAAGTTCGTCAACAACAATATTGGCCCTGTACTGCTCCCTTAAAAGCGCATCAAGCGGATTTCTGAACTGGATCCTGTTCTGAATCCACATAAACCGGTGTTTTTCACCGGGCATACCGGGTTTCATCTCCCGGTTTCTTGCCGCAAATTCATCCCTGTAAGCCTTTGAGATTTCGACCGCCGCCTCAGTTCCGAGAAGAAGGGCCATCACAATTCCGAAATTGGAGAGATCGTGGCCGTTTGTCGGGGAAGGAACATGGGTCGCCAGCTCAAAGACTTCTTTCATCAGTTCCCGCGCCGAGTTTGTATTTTCGATTGCCCTGCGAAGAGCCTCGTCATCTAACGGCCTGCCCGTATGGGCAGATACGAACCCGGTCATTTCCCTGATCTGGTCGGCAAGGTATTTTATGCTCTTTTCCGATTCGTCCTGCGGAATGTGTAAAACAAAGAGATCTTTTTTGAATATTCCGGCAAGGTTTTCCATTACGGCTATCCCACCGGTGCACGGGCAGCTTGTGGCGATCAGAAAATCGGGAACAGGCATAAGCCCCTGTTTTGCCGATCCCAGCACCGAACGGTGATACCCGCAGATATCCGATGCATATCCCGAATGTTCGGCATGATCAAGGAAACTCCCTATGGCGCCTGTTGAAGCGAGCATTGCCCCTATAAATTCAACAAAACAAGAGGTTACACCCATGGCCGAAAGCAGGTCGAAAGGCGCCGTAACCCCGCACCATGCCACACTGTTTTCGCCCGAATAGAGCCTGGTTCCGAGCCGCGCGACTTCGATCGCGTATCTCTTTCTTGCATTCGGGCTGTCAGGATTCTCTTTGATTTTTGCAGCGATTCCCGATGCCAGATCTTTAAAATACTGAAGCATCATGTTTAATACCTATCCCCTTTTCACTTTAGCATTTCAATGAAAGCCTCTATTCTGGTCTGTTGCTGGCCTATCGACCTCAGGGTGCAGTCTCCTTCCAGAACAAGCAAGGGCATCCCGGCTTTCTGGAATTCTTCACGTATTGAAGGCAGGCGGGAAAGATACGGATCACAGAATTTTACGACATGAGCTATGGCTCCGCGTGCGCCGGACTCTTTTGCTTTTGAAATCATAATTTTACCGATTTTGCCCGGGATCGCGCTGTCAATGGTTCTTGCGCATGGCGGGCGAAGAAGAAGGCTTTTCGCGAGGCTTTCCGCAAATCCCTTTTTATCGTCCGTTGCAACGGGGTTGAACATGCGCGAACCAGTGCAAAGATCATCCCCGATTATTTTTGCGCCGCATGATTGAAAGAGCATGAATGCCTCCGGATCCGGAAGTACATGCCCGAAAAGAAATACAGGAACTCCTTCCTCTGTTTTATCTCGTCGGTTTTCAGAAAGAAGATTTCTCGCTTCTTCTATGAAAGTATCGGGAAGGCCGGTCACGGACCTGTTGAACAAATCCTGCATGAGAGAACATTCCACATTCGTTTTTCCGGCATAAATTTTTCCGGCCAGTTCATTCATATAATCGGCAATCTGATTATAAAGGAGAATCCCGTATTCGATTTTAGCCGTTTTGATCTTTTTCCCGCTCCATTTGGAAACAGTTTCAATCAGCCTTAATATTTCACCTGTAAAATACGATATGGAAAATACATCCGCCGAGGCAGGAAGATCTAGAAGGATCATATTATCATCAGGCCTGACACGATGCCATGCATCTGCGAGACGCCGCATTGCGTCACAACTGTTCATAAAGACAACTCCGGCCAGATCCGGCAGGTCGTTGTTTATAGCCCGGTCAAGAATCCTTTTTATATGGGGGCAAAGATTATCATGCAGAATATGGCCTGCCTGGTCCGGTGAATCACCCATCGGCAGAATGCGGTACGGCGTGTATCCGGCGGCGTATATTACCGGAAGAGGTGTATATGCGCAGGCAAAACCTATATATTCTTTCTGGTCGGACATTAAATTCTCTCCTTAATGTTATGCCAAAAAATCATTTTTTTAAATCTTTGAAATTCAATATTGCAGTAATGTAAAATCAGTTCAAGAAGAAAATAACATTTTTTTCGCAATATCTTTAATATCCGAATACATCTTCTCCATGGCACCTTAAGTGAAACAGTCTGTGCTTGCTTCCCGACGGGGCTTTGAAGAGAGCCTTGATATTTCGTTTTAAATCTTATAGATGTTGAACAAATAGATTTCCGAATCCACCTGAAATAAAATACCCGATATCATGCGGAGAGATGATAATGAGAAGTAAAATTATAACCTTCATATACACGGTATTCATCCTTTTCTTTGCGTCGGTTGTGATACATTCCTTAAGCCTTCATCAGAGACACTATGTTTTTGACAGCATCCTGTCCGCTTTTTTTCTGACCCTATTCTACATATATTATTCCGATCTGAATTTTGATGCCGCTTCATTCGTTTTTATGGGGATAGGAATGAGCATGCATAATCTCGGAAGATTCGGGTTCTACGGTAAGCAGGTTTTTGGGTTAAACTGGGATATTTACACACATACAGTAATTTCGTTTGCAATGGCTGTTGTGCTTTATAATGCACTGCTCAGAAGAATAAATCTTAACAAAAAGTGGATTTACCTCATCATTTTCCTGGTGACCATAGGTATTGCCCTGATCGGGGAATTTATAGAGTTTTCCGGAACGATATTCTTAAAAGACGGACAGGGATTGCTGGGGCTGGAAAGCGAGGCCGGTCCTTTCAGTCATGTGAGCATAGATTACTGGGATACCATGAGCGATTTGGCAATGAATGCTCTTGGTGGCATTCTCGGAATACTCTATTCAGCGATTTTAAACCGAAAGTTTCGATAAACGCTGTGAAGCATCAGGGGCTGATTATCCCTTGACATCAGCAAGTTGATTGTAGATAATTCATGATGCAGAGCTTCTTCCGACTGTGCGGCAAGGTACCGGCAATACCGTGATTAAGGCTTGAAAGGACCGTACGTGCCGTTCGTCATAAGGCGGTTCATGTAAGATTATGTAATCGTCTCTGCTCATCAAGAAGGCTCACGAGCCCCTGTTGAGCTAACCACTTAACCGGAATTGCTGAATTCATATGGGATGCACCGGCATTCCACCATGGCCCTCTGCCATTATAGGCGGAGGCAAAGGCTCTTGCTTTCAAAATCCCTCGTTCCATCAGCTTCCGGACTCTGGTCCACGGCTTCTTCCACTGACGCCACAGAATACAGCGCAGTTTCCGACGCAACCACTCATCCAATTCCTCAAAAGCTCTTTTCACGGTGGATAAATGAAAGTAGTTTACCCATCCCTGCAAATAGGGTGTCAGTTCCACAATCACCCTCCGCAAAGATCGCCTGCTGTATGAACCGATCCAGAACTGTGGGGGGTATGCCAAGTGCCCGTGTTCCCTTCCCATCCGGCTTCGGTATCTCTATCCGCCTGACAGGCTGTGGAACGTATCTCCCACTGGTCAGCTCTTCCCGTATCCGCGGCCAACTCTCCTTAAGGTAAGGGGTCAGAAATTCTACGGTCATCCCGTCTATTCCCGGCGCCCCCTTATTGGTAATAACCCGCCTTAAGGCCTTTCTCAGGTTCTCACGATGCAGCACCTTCTCCATCAACATCGTCTCTTCCGGTCGGGTGTCCTCCTTCGCAGCTGCAGACGTTTGACGCTCACTCTCCTTGCTCTCGCGGGTTCCGCCCGCTACCATCCGGGAGTCATCAGGCATCTCAGCCTTCCTGCATCTCCTCCGTCCATCAAGGCTCCAGCACCCCTCATCCGAGTGCCAGAGGGACTTCAACCCTCCTGATCAGTGCGCTGCCCAGCGCACACTATGCCCTCGGCTGACTTGCCCGCCCTTCCCCTTATCTCGCGATAACGGTAGCACATATGGCAAGCCGGCAGATCTCCCCGGGTATTGCGCACACACCTTCACCCCAGATACCTGTCGCATCTACTCCCACGCTTTCCGGATGACTATCGGGCTTTGAATCTTATTGCCCTCTCGCTCAAACGCGGTTGCCTCCTATGCGCTTCGTGTTCCTCAGGCCGGGGCTTTGCCTTCCGCTTCCTTCAGACCCCGCCTCGCGGCGATAGCCCTTGCGGTTCAGCTAACGGTTCCCGTCATCAGGGTCCGTAGAGAACTTACACCTCCAAATACGTGCGCCCTGCCGGGCGTACAATAAAAAAGGCAGAGCCGATTTGACCCTGCCTTCCTGCTGAAAGATCTATGTGATAAATTTACCCTTTGAGTTTTCTCCTAACTCCAGCCAATCCCACAAGACCAAGCCCAAGAAGCAGCATGGTAGCGGGCTCGGGAACGCTATTGACTGTAAATGTCCAGTCTTCAACTTCACCCTGCCAAAAATCACCTGTGGGTGTAAAATTACTTGGCTTGCTACCAATATCAGCATTACAAACCACTCGCGCTCGCAGCCAGTAATCACCGGGATCAACAGCAATATCATTTATGGTGTAATAAAAAGTTTTGTAGATCTGAGCTAAACCATCACCATAAGCATACGATGTAGTTGGTGTTTGTCCGGCGTCTCCCGGATCCGACTTAAAATACCAAGCATTCTCATAAGAAACGCCATCATCAAAGCTTTTATCCTGATCCCAGTCGATCCACACCTTTAAGTAGTCGTAATTATGTCTACCCCACATATACTTGTACATGACAAATTCAAATGTAACATTATCTCCTTCTGTAATATCACTATGACCATAGGCACCGCCATTGACTGACCAAGAGACACCATCATCATAATCACCGTTAGCAGCATATGGGGCATTTTCTGAAGTCCAACCGCTGCCTAATCTTTGCCAGCTTGGGTTGGAATGGTATGTACTATTATTAGCATAATCCGTTGCGTCGCTATAATCGTAATTTATTGCCAGAACGTTGCTGGTATAAACCACAAGCGTCAGACACACAAAAGTTACAAGACTAAGCAATTTTCTCATTTGTATACCTCCCTTAAATATTTTTCCATTGATGAATTATTAGCACAATGTGTGCCATATTTTTTTACACAACACAAACAATTAACAACTATATGTATTTATTTATAATTAATCAATCAATCATAAGAATCCTTGCCGAACAGGACATTTATTGAAAATAAAATTGTAAATAAATCCGTCACTTTTGATGGTTAGAATTGAGGCTTTTAGTGATTAAATGATAATTATCAATAAGTTTCAGTATGTTTCTGAAACTGTAAAAAATTCCGTCACTTTTACGGTTATTTTCAAAATAGGTGTGTGGAGGAAGATATTGAGAAAATTTTTTATTAAATATTTTCACTAACGATTTCGAATAAACGTGCAATATTTTGATCCTTGATAACGCCTCATGGCATGGTGGTAAATATAAGATGAGCCAGTGTTTGACCTGCTATGAAGCCTGAAAACCTCTGATGACCCACCAAACGTCGAGCTACAGCACCGTTTTTCTATTTCACTCATGCTCGGATTGGGTCATTCTAGTAATAGGACCGGCAACGTGTGAACTCCAGCTTTTGAATCTTACAGACTCCAACAGTGTGTCGTTTACGAAGGCAGTGTCATTGTCAGAGTCGATACCCAGAACCGTAAAGGAAATTTGTCGAAGGATTGAGGTTTTGGACTCTCATTCAAAAAAATACGGATGTGAGTTATTAAAGAGGTAGGCCGGGGATATTTCAATGCGTCTCATCAGGTCGCCTCCGTCTGTCAATGTGTGTAAGGATTGTAACAGACGGAATTTGACCCGTTTTGGGAGGATACTTAATAAAAACCCTCTGTAAATACAGAGGGTTATATTTTGAATGGTGGCGATGCAGGGATTTGAACCCCGGACACTGCGGATATGAGCCGCATGCTCTGACCAACTGAGCTACATCGCCAAAAAATCAGAAGAGAGTCTTTACCAGCCCATATTTCTTTAGTCAAGCTGAAATCGATTCCTTTTGACCTATTCTTTCATTGAACTTTCGGCTTCAACAATAAACTCATCAAGGTCCAGGGCAGGATTTTCATATATGATCATAAACGGGATTGAACCCCCCGGTTTAACTTTCATATTCGATTTTTTATCGCCGACTCTGTTCTGCAGATGTTTTTTCAAAACAGCCGGCTCACGGTTTGATAGATCCTTTTCGGAGACAATGTTTCCGCAGAAAACCGCCTCGGTCTTGGAAAGCTTTTTCCCTTTTGTATAGAGTTTCCCGATCACTCTGATATAACTTCTCGGATGCTTGTAATCATTTCTGACATTACCACTGATTATAAAAAGAGTTCCGGATTTCGAATCAACATAATCTCCCTTAATAGAAGCGTCTACAGGAGTTATTTTGAGATTTCCTTTTTCATCAGCCTTTGAGCCAAGGAAGTCACTTACGAAAGGAATTTCAATATCGAACGGGTTATAAACAACAAAGGCTCCTGCTCCAAGCAGTAAAGCCGCAATAATACCGAGAATAATTATAAATATGCCGGAGGGTTTTGTACTCTTGAGAGGCTTCTTCGCCTTTTTGATCTCTTTTTTATCCTTATTCTCTTCTTCTGCAACAGAAACCGGGACCGTCTTATCTCCAATCACTTTTGTTCCCTGGAACTTGTCTATCTCAAACCCCTCGAGATGCTTAAGCACATCCTCCTGTTCGGAATCTTCGGAAGAAATTTGAAGCCCCATCTCATCCGATACCAGTGTCCCCGTAAATTTATCGTCCTGCTGCCCGCCTGAAGAGTCATCTGCGCCAAACTGCAATTCGAAACCTTCGCTGTCAGACTCCTTCTCCTGTTCCCTGATAGTTCCCTCCATTTCAAGCATTTTGTCTATATCTGAAAAATCGAGCTCGGCAACCTCATCCGCATGGCCTTCGGCTTTCTCATCCTGTTTTTCTCCTTCCAGAATATTTTCCAGATCCGAAAAATCAAGCTCCTGCGTCTCCTGGTAAGCTTGTCCGGGCTCTTCTCCGGCCGGAGTTTCGCCGGAAGCGGCTTCCAGGTCAAGGTTCAATTCAAGTTCTTCCGCCTCTTTTTTCAAAGAAATTTCTTCTTCAGGCTCATCTGCGGCGCTTATGATCTTATCCAGATCCGAAAGATCAAGATCGACAGTCTCTTCAGATTCACCCTGCTTACCGACAGACTCCGTTTCAGGCTCAAAATCAAAAACAAGCTCTTCGGCTTCCATTTCCTGCTTTTCAGACGGTTGTGCAGCTTCTCCGGAAACAGCCGTATCTTCCAGATCAGAAAAATCTAGTTCTTCCACATCTTCTATTTTCGAAAGGATCTCATCCTGTTCAGGCTCAAAATCAAGATTCAATTCTTCAGGCTCTTCCTCTAACTCCTCAATGCCGTCATCACCGGATTTATCAATGGCGGTTTCCAGATCTGCAAGGTCAAACGCTTCATCGTCACCGGGACCTGTTTTGAAGTTTTTCTTCTCCAAACCCATCTCATCAAGTTTTATCTCACCAGTTTCAAGCATCTTTTCAAGATCTGAAAAATCGATATCCTCTGTATCGAAAAATCCGGGCTCTTTATCCGCTTTCACCAAAACAGCCTCTGCCGGCGGTTCTTTATCCGTGTCAAGAAGCTTGCCCATATCCGAAAAGTCAAGATCTTCTCCACCGGGTAGATCTCCTCCCCCGGCCTTCCGAGGAGCATCCATCTTCCCAGCCTGTTCGTCATCTGAGCCGAACATCTTATCCAATTCATTAAATACAAGCTCTTCCGTCTCCTGTGCCTTCTTTCCCTGCGGGGGCTCATCCGTGTCATGCGCTTTCTCAGGCCCAAAAAGGGCTGTATCTTCCAAAACCGGCTCTTCTTCCATTAATTCAGCAACTTCTTCCGGTTCCGTTTTTTCATCAATTTCGAGCTCCTTTTCCAGTTCGGCGAAGTCAAAATCTTCTTTTCCGGATTCGGGAGATTCGTCCAGATCAAGTGTTTTCTCGCTCTCGGACAATCCAAGATCTTCTGTTTCCTTAGAAGCAGATTTTTCTTCCATAAATCTGGGAGCATCTTTCAGTTCCAGGTCTTCATCCATTCCCAATGCCATGTCCAATTCGTTGAGGTCAAGCACTTCTTCTTCAGGCTTATTCTCTTTTTCTCTGGATTCCCCGGTTTTAAAAGCTTTCAGAGATTCATCCATATCAAGCGCTTTCTCAAGCTCGGAAAAATCGATATCTCCAACCCCGGCCAGTGTATGTTCTTCTTCCGCGACTTCCGGCACTTCTTCCAGCTCAAGTTCGTCACCTGCTTCGAGCATCTTGTCAAGTTCATCATAATCAATCTCTTCCTCTTTACCTGATCCGGATTCCAAAGCATCAGACTCTTGATCAAAATCTTCAGAACTTACCGGCGTTGAATCGGGCTCAGGAGGATACACCAAGAAAATATTTTTGCAGCGGGAACACCGTACTTTTGAACCCGACTTTTTTATTCCGCTATCCTCCAGCGTGAAACTGGTATTACATTCTGTACAGGTAACTAACATGGCATACCCCCTGCTTAAAGTTTGAGGTGGTAGATTTCCGGCAAATTCCTATAGTTTTCCGCATAATCAAGGCCATAGCCGACTAGAAAACCGTCTTCAACAACATGGCACGAATAGTCTATCTTGATATCGGTCCCGCGCCGTTCACGTTTATCAAGCATAGCACAGACGCTTATGCTCTTCGGGCCGAAAGACTTTAAATATTCAATAAGATACAAGAGAGTGCTGCCGGTATCTATTATATCTTCAACGATAAGAACGTCCTTGTTACATATATCAATACCAAGCTCTTTGGTCAATTTTATATCGCCTGAATTGGAAGTTCCCGATCCATAGCTGGAGGCGCAGATAAAATCGATCTGAACCGGAATCGTAAGGCGCCTCATCAGATCTGACATGAATACAAAAGCGCCTTTTAGTATACCCACCAGAATCAGTTCGGAATCTTTATAATCATTTGAAATTCTGCGTGCAATATCAACGATTTTCGATTCAATCTCATCTTTTTTTATAACGGGAATCAGTTCAGGCATATTCAGAGTTTTTGTTTTTAGATATTTCTTAAAGCTTTCTATGCTGTTCAGAGTACATTTAACAGGGCTTCTTGTCAATTAATTTAATTTGTTATAAACCGGATGCAGCCAGTTTTTCCATAAGCAGCTTCTGCTCTGAATTCAAATTACGCGGTATATCGATGTGAACAGAAACATAAAGGTCTCCTTTTTTCTTCCCCTGCATCTGGGGAAGACCGTGACCGGGAAGGCGCAGCTTGGTTCCCTGCCTCGTTCCCGGAGGGATTTTCAGGCTCAACTCCCTGCCTTCAGGAGTCGGTATGGATATTCTTGTGCCTAAGACAGCCTCGGTAAGTTTGATATCTCTTTCCATATACAAATCATGCTCTCTTGCAGCATAGACAGTATCATCTATCACTTTCGACTGGATGTAAAGATCACCGGGGGGGCCGCCGTAAGGGCTTGGTTCACCTTTCCCTGCAAGACGCAGTTTTTTTCCGGTTATCATTCCCTTTGGAATTTTAACAGTAATTTTTTCGGAACGCCTGTCATGCCTGAAACTTATAACTTTTGTTGTGCCGGTGGTAACCTCTTCTACTGTCAGGGAAAGTTCGTAAATCAAGTCCTGACCTTTAACCTGCTCTCTTTGCCCGGAATAGCCTCCGAAAGGAGATCCGCCGAATGAAAAATGTGTGCCGCCTCTCCTACCTGTAAAGGCTCCGCCGCCGAAACCGAATTCCCTAAGGATATCGCCCAGATCAAAATCTCTGAAAATATCCTCCTGTGAATATTTCTGGTGGAATCCGGCCGAACCGAATTCATCATATTGCTTCCGCTTCTCCTTGTCGCTCAAAACTGCGTATGCTTCACTGATCTTTTTAAATTTTTCCTCGGCGCTCTTATCATCCTTGGCGTGATCGGGATGGTATTTCATCGCAAGCTTTCTGTACGCCTTTTTTATCTCGTCTTCAGAGGCGTTCTTGCTCACGCCAAGCAACTTGTAGTAATCTGCAGTATCTGCCATATCAATACCTCACCATATTTATTATTAAACATGCCGGCTTTGTAATATAACCAGTCCCCATGCCTCAGGCCTTTTATTAATCTCCTCTCCCTGATGCCTTAATGGCTATCATAAGAACAGAGACGGCAGCAGGAGTCATGCCGTCGATCCGTGAAGCCTGGCCGAGAGATGCAGGCCTGACCGTGGAGAGCTTCTCCTTCAGCTCGTTGGACAGACCGTGTACCTTTGAAAAATCGAAGATCTCCGGGATCTTTATTTTTTCAAGATTCCGGAATTTTTCAATTTCTTTAAGTTGTCTATCAATATATCCTTCATATTTGACGCCGATTTCAACCTGTTTTGCGACCCGTTTTACTATACTATCACAACCGCCGGCAAGAGCTGAAACAGCGCTGTAATCGAGCTCGTTTCTTTTCAAAAGCTGATCCAGATGAATTCCATTATTTATCAGGCTTGTTCCGCGGCTTGCAAGATAATCGTTTACTTCTTTTGACGGTTTTATAACGATGCTTCTGATCCTGTCAATTTCGCTGTTTATCTCTTTTTTCCTTTCACGCAGATCCTTAATTGTGTCGTCATTAATAAGCCCCAGTTCATGCCCCGCCTCCATCAGCCTGAGATCGGCATTATCTTCACGCAGCATAAGCCGGTATTCCGCCCTTGATGTAAATATCCGGTACGGCTCACGCGTTCCCCTCGTGACAAGATCGTCGACCATGACAGCCATGTAGGCCTGGGACCTGTCCGGAATAAAAGGAGGCCTTTTCTGAATCATGCATGCGGCATTTATGCCTGCCCACATTCCCTGGGCTGCCGCCTCCTCGTAACCGGAAGTGCCGTTGATCTGACCTGCCAGATAGAGTCCTGAAATCAGTTTTGTCTCGAGTGTCTGCTTAAGCTGGACCGGATTGACATAATCATATTCAATGGCATAGGCCGGGCGCATTATTTCAGCTTCTTCAAGTCCTTCAACCGATCTTACAAGCTGAATCTGCACCTCGATCGGGAGGCTGTTTCCGAGGCCGCTTGCATATATCTCCTCCGTTTCAAGCCCTTCTGGTTCAAGAATTACATGGTGGGTTTCCCTTTGCGGAAATTTAACAACCTTGTCTTCAAACGAAGGACAGTACCTTGCTGAAACTCCTTTTACAACACCGCCGTACAGGGCGGAACGTTCAAGATTCTCAAGGACTATTTTACGGCTTTTCTCACTGGTATGGCCCATGTAGCTAGGCAATTGCGGCAGGGAGGCGCTCTTTGTGAAAAGCGAAAAAGGTGTAGGGTCGCATTCCGAGTCCTGCCTTGAGAACGCTGCGAAATTGATGCTCGTTTTTTTTAATCTCGGAGGAGTACCGGTCTTCATTCTTCCGAGACTCAAGCCCAGTTCCTTCAGATGAAGAGGAAGCCCGTAGGATGCAAATTCACCGGCTCGCCCGGCTTTTAATGAATGAAAACCGATATGGATAATTCCGCTTAAAAAGGTTCCGGTGGCGAGCACAACAGCCTTTGCCTGATATCCGAAACCGGTGTAATCTTCAACGCCTGCGATTCTGCCGCCTTCTACGATAAGACGCTCAACAAAGACCTGCTTCAGTGTGAGGTTCGGCTGTTTTTCAACAATCGCCTTCATGGCGGTATGGTAAAGGGATTTATCGTTCTGGGTTCTTGACGAGTGAACGGCAGGTCCTTTCTTGGTGTTGAGGGTCCGATACTGGATGGCTGTCTTATCTGCGACTTTTGCCATCTCGCCGCCCAGAGCATCAATCTCCTTTACCAGCTGCCCTTTTGCCATCCCTCCTATGGAAGGACTGCATGGCATTGCAGCAAGTTTGTCGAGGTCTATGGCGACGAGAAGGACGCTGCATCCCATTCTTGCTGCAGCAAGAGCGGCTTCGCAGCCTGCATGGCCTGCGCCCACGACTATGATATCATAATCCTTCCGATAAATAATACCCACGTATCTTTAATTCCGAATCAAATCCTACGATTAAATATTCAACTTCCTTTTTTTATTAACACTATATATAATTAGAATCCATCCGTAAACAAATTTTGAACGCAGGCGGGTTTGCAGTTATATCTATCCAGGAGATATGTCTTGAAAAACAGGTACTATGACTTGAATACCTATTTCAGAAATATTTTTGGATGCAGGGTGCAGAAAATATCCGTTGATGCCGGATTTACATGCCCGAACAGGGATGGCTCAATTTCAACAGGGGGATGCATTTACTGCAATTCCAGGGGTTCGGGTACCGGAGCTCGCGCCGCAGGTCTTTCGGTTTCACAGCAGCTTATTGCCGGGAAAGCGGCTCTTTCACGAAGATACAAGGCAGAAAAATTCATTGCCTATTTTCAATCCTATTCAAACACTTACGCTCCTGTTGAAAAACTGAAAATACTTTATGAGGAAGCCCTTTCGGTTGAAAATATCGCAGGCCTTTCGATAGGGACAAGGCCCGATTGCATAAATCAACCTGTGCTTGCGCTTCTTGAAAACTTTGCGCAAGATCATCTTGTCTGGGTCGAATACGGATTGCAGTCCGCCAGCGATGAAACCCTCCTGTTTATAAACAGAGGACACGATTATGAATGTTTTATAGACGCGGTTGAAGCGACAAAGGGACGGGGCATAAAAATCTGCGCTCATGTCATTCTCGGTTTGCCCGGAGAAGAAAAAGAACAGATGCTTGAAACGGCTGAAGCGATAGCCGGTCTCGGGATAGACGGCGTTAAAATCCATCTTCTTTATGTGGTTAAAGGCACTAAAATGGAAAGTCTCTATTTAAGCGAAAAATACAGATGCCTCGAACAGGATGAGTATGCAGAGCTTGTCTGCGATTTTCTGGAGCTTATTCCTGAAGAGATGGTAATCCAGCGTTTAACCGGAGATCCTCATCGGGATGAACTTGTCGCTCCCATATGGTCTCTTGAAAAAGCAAAGACAATAGCCCTCATAAAAAACATCCTGGAAAAAAGGGATTCATGGCAGGGAAAATTCGCATCCTGACCAAACGTCTTTATCCCGTGCAAGCCCAAAAGGGTATGTCACGCAAAGATCTTATATCAGGGAAGCATGCCGGGCAATCTTTGTTAATCCGGAATCTGAGAAGAACAACAATTTCAATCCATCTGTGTGAATCGATAAAAGGAGTGAATCATGCCTACATATGAATTCATTTGTGAAAAATGTAAAAAACCTTTTATCCTGATTCTATCCATTATGGAACATGCGAAAGGAAAATTCCAGTGTCCGAAATGCGAAAACGGCGAAGTAAAACAGCAGATAAGTTCCTTTCAGACCAAAACCTCGAAAAAGAGCTGATTAAAGCTCCCTCTTGCCTCTTTTTAATAATCCTGGCCTGCTTTCTGCTGTATCGGTTCTCGCTCTGTTTGTCCAGGCATCGGTTGCAGCGGCGGTAATATTCTGTTTATTATCATGCGTGTTATTGTTTAATATTGCTACGACAAAACCGAATCTCCGAAGGCGGTGCATTAATTATTTTCCCGATTATTCATAGCAGAGCATAACCGGTTAAGGCGAATCCAGGGTTTCCCTTATCTTACGGGCAAGTATCTCAAGTTGAAAGGGTTTCTGGAGGAAGTAAACGCCTTCGTCAAGAATGCCGTGGTGGGCGATAACATTTGCAGTATAGCCGGACATGAAAAGGTATTTCATATCAGGCCTGATGGCGGTGAGACGTTTTTGAAGGTCGCGTCCGCTCATCTCCGGCATGACAACATCCGTCACCACAAGATGGAGGTTGCCCATATATTGTCCGACCAGTATTATTGCCTCGCTTGGAGTGCCTGCAGCCAACACATCATAACCCAGTTCTTCCAGCATCATTTTGCCCATTTTCAGGAGCGCTTCGTTGTCTTCGACTATAAGAACTGTCTCCGTGCCGGTTAAGGGCAAGGCCTGCAGGCTATTGCATTGGAACTCCATTCCCTCTTTTTCGAACCGTGGAAGATATATCTTGAAGGTAGTGCCTTTTCCGGGCTCGCTGTACACATTGATGAAACCGTTGTTCTGCCGGACTATACCGTAGACAGTGGCAAGACCCATGCCGGTTCCCTTGCCAATTTCCTTGGTAGTGAAAAAGGGTTCAAAGATCTTTTCCATAGTGGCTTTGTCCATGCCGGATCCGTTATCGCTGATCGCAAGCATGACGTATTGCCCGACAACAAAACCGGTATATTGGGAACAATACACCTCATCAAATTCCGCACAGCCGGTCTCGATTGTAATTTTGCCAATTCCGGAGATTGAATCACGGGCATTAACTGCAAGGTTTGCAAGAATCTGGTCAATCTGTGCCGGGTCCATTTTGACCGGCCACAGTTTTGCTGCCGGCTTCCAGAGAAGATCGATATCTTCGCCGATCAGCCTTCGAAGCATACTAAGCATATCCGCGACGGTATCATTCAGGTCCAGGGGTTTAGGGGCTATTGTTTGCTTACGGGCAAATGCCAGAAGTTGTGCTACAAGGTCCGCTGAACGTTGTGCAGCGCTCATGATTTCCTGGAAGTTTTTCCTGATCTGGCCGGATAGTTCGGTCTTTAACAATGACATCTGGGCATAGCCGAGTATAATGTTCAGCATATTGTTGAAATCATGTGCAACGCCTCCGGCGAGCTGGCCGATGGCTTCCATCTTCTGTGCCTGGCTCAACTGATCTCTCAGTTTCTCGCGCTCTTCCTCAGCCCTTTTTAGCTCGGTAATATCCACTATGGAGCCTTCAATAAACCCTTGTTCGGGGAAGATCCTTGCCGAAAACAATATACTGATATGAGTTCCGTTCCTGCGAATGATCTCAGTCTCGAAGTCGCTGACAGATCCTTTTTCGCGCAGAGCTCTCAGCAGGTCGTCGCGCCTTTCGGGATCGGCCCATGCGTCGGCAGGGCTGAACTCTGCCATGCAATCCTCAATGTTTGAATACCCGGCCATTTGCGCATATCGTTTATTGATCGCAACCGGTTTGCTGCCGGAAATTTCTGTTCTGAATAGCGCTACCTGGGCAGTATTAAAAAGTGATTGGTATTTTTCTTCACTTGCACGCAATAATTCCTCTGTGCGCTTGCGAGCTATTATGTCTGCCGATAGAGCCTCGTTGGCCCCCCTCAACTCTTCCGTCCTTTCGGCCACGCGCTGTTCCAGCTTGTCATGTGCCTGCCGCAGTTCCTCCTCAGCCTTTTTGAGCTCGGTAATATCGATGAAACTGATTAATATTTCGGATATATCATTATTATTATCCAAAACAGGGAAGCCTCTGACCATGAGCCAGACAATATCATTTTTTTCAGGGCGAAAAACACCGGTTATGGGCATTTTAATTGCTTTCCTGCCTGCAATAATCTGGTTTACCGGATATTCTTTAAGCGGCAATGTTTCCAATTTTGCATTAAGAAACTTCCACCGTGGATCAAAAGCCTTCTTACCTTTCATTTGCTCTTCACTTAATCCCAATAATTCCGAAGCTCTGGGATTGTTCATTATTATCGAAGTGTCCGGTGCATGGAGAACAATGCCGGTATCTGAATTCATTAATAAACCGAGATATCTTTGTTCGCTATCCCGCAGCTCTTTTTCCGATTTTTTGAGCTCTGATTCCGAATGTTCCAGTTCCTGAATTCTCTTCTTCAAGAAGCTATTCTCATTGACAAGTTCTTGTTTTGTCATGCTTTTATCTTTCACCTGATACTCTCTGTCATGATTAACGATGATAACATGAACAAAAATGGGCGATATTATTGCGCAGATCAACTTTTATAAAATTACCGGATGCTTATTGATATGTCAAATGCAATATGGTCAACGTCGGTGATCTTTGCCGCTATAAGGCTGTCCGCAAGTCTGACAGAAAGTCCTGCGTTCATTCGTATAAAGCGGGTTCACGACTGGTCGGAGGATTTACCGTATAAAGATAGAAATATTATTATAATACAATCTGTCTGTGGTAAAATACGAAGAGCTGTAGTATAGGCAAAAATATGATAAAAAGGCATCCGTATTGAGAAAAATGAAGAAGGTCTCATCAGAAGCGAAACGATGAGATATGCAGATCAATCTCATAAGCATTGAACTGAGATGTGGAAGGAAAGGTTTGATTTCGGCTCCCTTTCCCCCTCAAACCTATGGGAAGACAATGATGTGGTGCGGGCGCCCATTGTTTTTAAGTTCAATGGAAATGTATGCTATATGGACTACAAACTCGCTTTCGAACAATTACTGAAAAGCTTCCATGAAAGGCATGTCCGTTACTAGCTCATCGGAGGCTTTGCTCTCGGCGTACAGGGCGTTTCAAGGGCTACAACCGATATCGATTTTCTAGTCCACCGCGATGATATGCCTAAAGTTGATATCATTCTGCGGGAACTTGGCTATGAGCTGCTGTATCGGTCTGAAAACGTATCGCAGTATAAATCGCCGCTGAAGATTTTAGGTTCGGTTGATTTTTTGCATGCTTTCCGGGAAATTTCGGTAGACATACTCAAAAGGACTCAGGAAAAAATGATTTTCAATCAGACAACAGTCCTTAAGGTGGCAACCGTCGAAGACCTGATAGGGTTAAAGGTGCAAGCCATGGCAAACGATATATCGAGAAAAAGTTCGGACCTTGCAGATATCGAATCGCTTCTTGCAGCGCACAGGCACTCGGTTGACTGGACTCTTCTGGAAAGCTTCTTTTCCTTGTTCGGGCTTGAAGAGCTTTTCGGACAACTCAAAAACAGGTATGGACATGCTGAGTGAAAAAGAAAAGCAGGAGAGGCTGGAAATGGCCGGATCCGAGTCTCTTCTTTACGATATGCGCCGGTTGAAGGCTGTGTCGAAAAATGCCTTTGTCAGGGACGGGAAAACGGATATCGACTTATATATTGAGTTTTTAAACGCATACAACGATTTCATAAATCACCGGCAAAAGCCTTTCAAACGTATAAAGGAAAGCAAAATGATATTATAAAATATCATTTATTGTCATGGTTTGTGCATTTGCGTTTACGACCGGTTATTCTGTTTAATCGAATTTTTCTTTGCAAAGCGGGCAGTTTTCAGAAATCTTCAGCATCCAGATCGATGAGTTGCTTATCAGGTTTTTGTAAATAGATTTACCGCATTTCGGGCATTTCACGAATGTATAACCGAGCCTTGATGAAATAAGAATAAGAAGTACTCCGGTTCCAAGAACCATAATGGAATTAAATACCCATATTCCCGCAAGCCCTGTTCCCATCCCGGCAGATAAGCCCGTTAAAATGCCGAGCATCTTTATTTTCAGGTTTTTGTGCGTGGATATTTTATCAGATCTTTTCATAGGATTCTAAAAATTCAACAGCCTTTTCAATCTCTTTTTCGTTAAAAACATGAATTCCGTTTCTCTCAAACAATGCTGCTGTAACTCCTTTGCCAGCTTTCAGTCTCTTTGTAAAGTTTCCGTCATATATCAGAGAATTTCCGCAAGAAGGGCTCTTTTCTTTGAGAACAGCTATCCCGATATTGTTCTTTATCGCTGTTTCAAGGGCTCTTGCCGCACCGTTTAAATAAAAAAGCGTGACATCATCCCCGATTCTGTTTCTGACGATTGATTTTCTATCGAGTACAGCAAACCCGTCTTTGCCTGCAATTTCCGCGTGATTCCTCGGTACGGGTAATCCGCCCGCAATTTCCGGGCAGAAAGGAATCATAACCGCTTTTGATCTTAATAAATTGGTCATAATTTCTGAAAGAGGAACAATCAGTGCGTCATAGCGGACTCTTTCTCCCATAAGGCATGCGCTGACCAGTACGTTTTGCATTTAGTTATAGCCTCTTTATATTATGCCGGATATTATGCCGGCGGTTTTCATGGCAACTTGTATTGTTTTTATAAATGGTATATTAGCCTACCAATAAAGTAACCGCAATGACGACTTCGTAAAAAGCAATTTTATGCCGCTTTGCGGCAATCTACATTCGACGAACTCGTTGGAAGTCATTAATTATAAACGGATAGTCAACTTATGGAGAAAAATGACTGCTGAAGGCGATATCGTACTTATATATTTTGAAGATAAACCACTTGTATTCGCAAGAATTGAAGAGATTCTTCCGGACTCGAAGCCGGCCTGGTATCATGTCAAACTGATGATGCTTCAGGTTCCTGTTCACACAATAACCTGGATATTGAGAGAGTCATACATTGACGGCGCCGAATTTACCATGAACGAAAAGAAGGTAAGACTGGAGCGTGTCGTTTGTCCCAAAGATCCAGAAGAGCCCAAAAAAGATACAAATAATCCGGAAGCAAAAACTCCGGGCGGCGCAAGGGTCATTTCTTTTCCGGATCTTAAGAAGAAATAAAATAAATCGGAATTCAGTAGTCAGAAGTCAGGAATCAGAAACAGGTTAACTGACATCTCATATTTGGTGTTTCGAGATTCTATTTTAAAATTCTGCCGTAAAACGCTAAAATTTGAGAAATATTGTATTAACCACCATATAAGTATATCCATGAAAATCGGTTCCCTTGTCATCGATAATAACACGGTGCTGGCTCCCGTTGCAGGCATTACAAACCTTCCTTTCAGGCTTATGGTGAAAAAGGCGGGATGCGGGCTTGTGTGCTCCGAGATGATCAGCGCAAACGGGATAATATTCGGTTCTGATAAAACACTGCGGATGATAGATTCTTATCCTGAAGAAAAACCGGTCTCTTTCCAGATATTCGGCTCCGAGCCTTCAATAATAGCGGATGCGGCGGTAATAGTGGAGTCACGTGGGGCTGATATCATCGATATCAATTTCGGCTGTGCGGTCAAAAAGGTAGTAAAAACAGGCGCCGGGGTTGCTCTTATGAAAGACAGAAGGAGAGCCGAAGATGTTTTGAAAGCCGTCAGAAAGGCCGTCGGGATCCCTCTTACAATAAAAATCAGGACCGGCTGGGAAAAATCCGGAGAGGATGCTCTCAAAATAGCGGAAATTGCGGCAGGCTGCGGAGTGGATGCGATTGCCGTGCACCCGAGGACAGCAGGCCAGGGTTTCAGGGGAAAGGCGGACTGGTCCGTGATATCGGGAGTTAAGGGGAAAGTCTCGATTCCGGTCATAGGCAACGGCGATATAGTTGAGGCAAAAGACGCAGTCCAAATGCTGAACCAGACTGGATGTGATGCCGTCATGATCGGAAGAGCCGCCATCGGAAATCCCTGGATATTTTCTCAGGTGACCGCACTTCTTTCCGGAGATCGTCTGCCGCCTGCGGGCATTGCAGAGCGGTTTTCTGCCATGAAGGAATACCTGGAGGCGAACATAAACTATTTCGGGGAAAAGCATGCATGCTATATGATGCGAAGCCGCCTCGGCTGGTTCGTAAAGGGGCTACCTTCAAGCGCAAATTTTCGTGAATCTATAAAGCATATAATCTCTGAAAATCAGGCAAAAGAAATAATTGACTCGTACTTTAACGGACATGTAAAAAGTTCATCCATTGAGGAGGCGATATGAACGGACTGCTTTTCATAGATGACGAGGAGGGGGTGCGCCGTTCCGTTGTCAGGGCTCTCAAAAATGAGCCTTATGAGTTATTCACCTCGGCTGACGGGGAGGAGGGCATAGAATTTATAAAGAAAAACCTCTCTCTTTTGTCGACGGTTATTTCGGATTACAGGATGCCGGGGTTAAACGGCCTTGATACGCTCGCCGCCGTTGGAATGATCAATCCGGAGGTGACGAGGATAATTCTGACCGGATATGCGACAATGGAAGCCGCAATACTTGCGACAAACGAAGGAATCGATGGTTTCCTCACCAAGCCTTTCGACAATATCGAGTTAAGAGCCAAAATCCGGGAGATAAATGTGCGGAAAAGGCTGCGGCAGTTTGTTTCCCAGCAGATATACAGGGAGATAGAGAATTCAACCGGGTATCTCAAGCCTACATTTCATGAGGTTTCAATTCTCTTTTCGGACATCCGCGGGTTTACCAATATGTCCCAGAATATTTCTCCGGATACTCTGGCCGAATTTCTGAATAATTATTATTTTTCGCCTCTGGGAGAGATAGCGTACAACTTCAACGGGACTGTTGATAAACATATAGGAGACAGCATAATGGTCGCTTACGGTTCTCCTGTTTTGTTTCCCGATGATGCCGACAGGGCGGTGAAATCGGCAATAGAAATGCAGGAGAAGGCGAGACAGATAGATGATATGCTTGGAGGGAGAAACGGCCTCAGGCTCAGGATAGGTATCGGAATCGCAACAGGCAAGGTCTTTTCAGGCGTGCTCGGATCTTTACGAAAGAAGGAATATTCTTCGGTGGGAATGGCGGTAAATATGGCGGCAAGATTGCAGAGCCGGGCAAAGGAAAGAGAAATCTTAATCAGTGAATCGACTTTTGCGAGGCTTTCAAAGGATATAGAAGCCGAAGCTCTTCCCCCGGTAAACGTAAAAGGAATCAGCAAACCCGTCAATATATATAAAGTCAGATATCCTTGACGGCTTCGTAAAAAGTCACTCTGCTGTGTTGCGCTTCATCTTTCGTCATTGCAGCGTACTTATATGTACGCTTCATTCCTCAAGATTTGCGCGCCTTGCATATTGAGCTTTTTCCTTTGCCGTCAATTACTTCGAAAAAAGGTCTGAGGCGCAAGTCGTAAGGTATAAGTCGTAAAAGATGAAGAGTGGAGAGTTGCGGCTTTTTTTCGATACCACCATATTGCTGTGAGAATTAAAATGAGACCCTTGAAGAAAGCTCAATTTTGGCCAAGTACAAGGAAGGCGATAATTTTAACCGCAAGAATACTTTGAGGTATTTCGAGGATGAAAATTAGAGACTGACACAGTAATCGGTCAAAAGAGGGTGTTATGCAAAGGTCTCAAAACACTTCTGGCGTTTATGTTGCTTCCGGTCAAAACCACTGCTTCGGCCTTATCCCGGGAAACAGCTGTTACTTTAACTGTTCCTGCTTTTTGTCCCGGCATGACAAATTTCTGCCCGTCTGCGCCTGAAATAATCTTCCCGGCATCATAAGCATCAAAAACCATTCCGGTTTTGAGGCCTGCATTTTCACCTGATGATATGGTCAACCGGCCCTTCTCATCTGAAACGACAAATCCCTGCCAGGGCTGTTGTTTTATCTTGCCGCAGACCGATTTTCCTATCAGGGGAAAAGCGTCCGTTATCTTATCTTTAAATTCAAGGACATATTTGGGAGTTTTACCCATAAGAGCGTCATATTCATGTTCCTCTATTTCAATTTGATGTTTTATGCTCTCTTCATAGATTTTGGTTCCGGTTGCGGAATCATAGACATTGATTATCATATCCACCCGGGCAAAAGACTTGGATCTTCCAAACAACAAAAAGCCCCTTTTTTCTTCTACTCCGGCAATATCGATCAGGGCGCCGGTTATTACCATATTCATGCCGGCTTCTCTGCCGGCCTCGGCGATTTTAAAACCATCTATCCGCCCTGAAGCGGTTCTCGGGAGTTTTCCTGACAGGATGTTATTCCCGGTATCTTCCGGTTTTATTAATGAGATACCGGCGCAGGCTTTTTCAAATTTCGTAAAAAGGTTTTTTTGAAATATCTCTTCAAATTCACTCTCGCCTATGAAGGATTTATTTTCGAACTTTGTCATGGCGATTCTTTTTATAAGGTTATTTCCGGAAGGTTTTAATGCATCCTTTGCGCCGGATTTAGCTCCCGCCGTAAAAAGCGAGCATCCGGAAACAAGGAATGAAAGATAAAGTATTATAAGAAAAACTGCCTTATTAACGCCGGAAACCCTTTTGTCTGAAATCATATGCCGTCACCTAATGTCGCGGTTACCGTTGTTGTTATACCGCCTCTCGCAGTAAATTCCCCTGTTACCTCCATGCGTTTAGGCTTTAATACTGCTGCAAGATCATCCAATATGCGGTTTACGACATGCTCGTAAAAAATGCCCACAGTCCTGTATTGAAGCAGATAATATTTTAAAGATTTGAGTTCGATTATTTTTTTATCGGGAGTATACCTTATTATTATACACCCGAAATCGGGAAGCCCGGTCATGGGACATACAGAGGTAAATTCAGGTTGCTCTATTTCAATATCTATATCCCTTTTTTGCCGGTATTTGTAATCCATGGGTTTCAGAACGCTCTTTTTGACTGTATCCGGACTTTCAGCTTTATAGCCTGTTTTCAATTTTTTTGATTTGATCATATTTATTCTCCGTGTTGGATTTTATTATCGCTCTTAATAAAAGATAAATGAGTCTGTGTCAAACAAAAGGCGTAAGATGTCTCAATAACATGTAATGTTATTGATCAGGATAAATAATCATTGCCATTTGAGACCTGAATCGGTATGATAATCCAGAATCCGGCATTCCGGATAAAATATTTCCTGGAGAAACAAGATGCAACTGGTCAAATTAGGGAAAAAAGGGCAGGTATCGTTACCAAAAGCAATTTTACAGCGAGCAGGTATAAGTGGAGAAACGCCTCTTTTGGTGGATACCACCGAAGACGGGGCGATTATTTTAAGGCAGGCAGGAGTTTATCCTATCGAAATCTATAGCGATGAACGGATCACTTCCTTCCTGGAAGAAGACAGGATGGCGCCGGTGCAGGCGGAAAAACTTGGTCGCGCCCTTAAAAAATGAAACTTTTTCTTGATGCCAATATAATTTTCACTGCCGCATACAGCGAGGATGGTTTGTCACGGGGATTGTTCCGTCTGGCTGCAGCAGGTAGATGTGTCCTGATCACATCCGCCTTTGCTCATGAAGAGGCTGTCAGGAATATAGAGAAAAAAGTGCCGGACAGACTTACTGATCTGATTATGCTGATGGAACAGGTCGATATCGTGCCAGAGCCTCACCCGCAATGGGTCCTCCGGGCTGAACGGCTTCCACTGGTAAGCAAGGATGCGCCGGTTCTTGCCGCAGCCTTCCAGGGGAAAGCCGATATTTTTGTCACAGGGGATCGTCGCGATTTCGGCCATCTGTTCGGCAAGACATTTGAAAGTGTGAAGATACTGACACCGGCAGATGCTTTCGATGCGGTGACACTTTTTTAATCAAAAGAGATTTTTCAGGTTTTGTCAGGTTGTTTCCCGCCGAAATTGATTCCAATTGTCCGAAAACCAATTTAATTGACAGCTATTATCAATCATGGTTTATAAAACAGGAGCATCTCCGTATCAGACATAAATACGGATAGAGAACAAGGAATGATGGACTCGTAAAAAGTCACATTTTAGACGGCAAAGTAAAAAGTTCAAGTTCAAGGCGCCGCAAATCCCGTGTGATGAGGCGTACTTATCGTACGCCGCAATCGCAACGGGATGAAGCGCAACGCAGACACGAAGTGAAGCTTCAGCGCTAATCGGACTTTTTACGAAGCCCTCAGGAATGCGCGGCTCAAGGAATACAGTTATCCCTAAAATTAGAGCAGAGGTATAGTTGTGTCATTGCTTCCTGAATGGCGATTTCGCAAAATGCAGCCCGGTGAGATCAACATCGATCCTATCGAGGGGGAATTTTTCACAACCGAGGCTCTCGGCAGCATCACCGATGCCGTAGTGCGGGAGGCGATTCAGAACAGCCTTGATGCCCGCAACGGAAACGATCCTGTCACCATCCATTTTGAGCTTAAAAAAATATCGCTTTCAAACAATCCGGAAATCAAAGAACAGTACTTTAACGGCATAGAAACCCATTTAAAGTCGAAACAGAGCGGCCTGCTGAATATACCCGATTTAAATCAGGAGATGGACTGCCTTCTTATAGAAGATTTCGGGACCAGAGGGTTGCAGGGTGATGAAACTCAGTATGATGATCTTGATGATAACGGAAAGCGGAATGATTTCTATTATTTCTGGCGTAATATCGGACGCACAAGAAAAGAAAGCACCGACATTGGGAGATGGGGTCTTGGAAAGACGGTCTTTCAGGCTGCTTCCCGGATAAATACTTTTTTCGGACTTACTGTCCGGTACGAAGACAGGAAGCCTCTCCTTATGGGTCAGTCGGCGCTTCGCATTCACCGTATAGGAAACCAGAGATACGCGCCTTACGGCTATTTCGGGTCTTTTAAAGGAGATCTGGCTCTTCCGGTAGAAGAGATGGCTATTGTCGGTCGTTTTGATTCCGATTTCACGCTTGCCCGCAAAAACCTGTCTGGGCTCAGCATTGTGATTCCTTTCGCGGATAATGATCTTAGAATTTTTCCGGAAAAAGGTAAAAATGACCGTGACAAGAAAAATATGGTGTCTTGTTATTTTTCAGTCATACGCCATTATTTTTTTCCGATAATTGCGGGCAAACTGATTGTCGTGCTAAAAGCAACGGATCGCGAATTGAAGATAGACTCAGGCTTTCTAAACGCGTTTCTCGATAAATCAAAGAAAAAATCCCGCCGGAATTTGCGCGGTGTTCTGGAACTTGCGCGCTGGGCAATATGTCAGCCGGCTGATTCGATGATAACTCTATCGGAACCCCAGGCCGGAAAAGCTCCGAAGCTGCGAGATAATCTTTTCGATAAGGAAAAACTTGAAGATGCGCGGAGAATGTTTTTTGAAGGTTCACGACTTGTTTTCAGAGTGCCTGTGAGCATATACAGATACGAAGACACATCTTTGCAGCACTCATGGTTTGCGGTCTATCTTGAACGCGACGAAACAATAGATCGACCGGAAGATTATTTTATACGGCAGGGCATCACCATTCCTGAGGTGTCATCTCTTAAATTCAAAGGCGTGCGCGCAATCGTTTCCATAACCGATCCGGCGCTTACATCTTTTCTGGGAGATTCCGAGAATCCGGCTCATACCGACTGGGAGCGCAACTCAAAAAAATTCAAAGCAAAATACCGGCTCGGACCGACTACGCTTGATTTCGTTAAAACAAGCCCCCGTGAGCTTGTAAGGATTTTGACGCAGCCGGGACGCGGCACGGATCGTAATCTTCTCAAGCATATCTTTTCTCTCCCATCTTCAGAGACAGAAGCGGAGGAGTCACAGCAGCCGGCGAAGGGTTCGGACTGGAAAGAAAACGCGAAAGGCCGTTTCATCGGATCGGGCAGTCCGCCAAACATCCAAATCTCATCGATCAAGGGTGGATTCAGTCTGTCCGGGCATTTCAAGGATGCCGAAATTCCGGAGCAGATATCGGTGAGAGTCGCCTATGAAGTGCGAAGCGGTAATCCTTTTAAAAAATATACGCCGCTTGATTTTGAACTGGACAAAGATCCGATAATCATCCGCCCGAACGGGCTTGAAATTATAAGCTGCCGCGATAATCATTTGCATCTTGGAGTCATGACAGCGGATTTTCATCTGGCTGTCACCGGTTTCGACAGACACAGGGATCTGCGGATAAAAATAAGCGCCCGGAGGCGGCAATGATAAGAAAATTCAACTATACAGGGAGAAAGAAGATAAAGCGCGGGAACGTGCATGTTGATATTCTGCGGGATACCGAAGGCATACGATTTTTCAACGCCTCTGTTTCTCTGGATGATATAAACCTTCCCTCCGGGGCATCAGTTTATTTTGAGGCCTATCATCGCGTGGCTTACCGAAGGTTTGACTTCGGGACTGTGGGCGAAAGGCGGGTGCCTGAAGACAGATATCTGAAAAATATTCCTGAATCTGTTGTCCCGTTGTTCAGGGTCAAGGTGGTTGACCGGACAGCGGCTCACGGCCGCATACTCGCGGCGGTCGATAAAATACGACCGGAAAGTATAGACAGGCAGCCTTCCGGAAGTCAGTCGCTGCTTTATGTTGAATACGGGGATCTCGGGCAGCGTATATGGGAGCTTGATCTTGACGGCGACTGGCCGGTCTTAAGGTTGAACAGACAGGCTGCCGATATCGGTCTTGTGGCAAGCGGGGATGACCGTTTCATGGCGCTTGTCTATCCTGAAATTCTCAGGCAAATCCTGTTTAGAATAATCGTGACCGATGAACATACTGATCCTGATTGCGATGATGACTGGCCGAGCCTCTGGCTTAAACATGCATGCAATCTTACGGGTTCGCCCGAACCGCCGTCCGGGGATGAAGAGGACCGGAAAGAATGGATTGAAAAAGCGGTAAACGCATTTTGTGAAAGCAATATGATCATGGAACGTTTCAACAAAGCATTTCAGGGCTCACGATGAACAGAGTTGTCTATCTCAGACGGTTGACCGATTCAGGCATTGAAGCCTTCAGGGTCTATCTGGCGAAGTTGCGTTCCGGCTCTCAGGATCAGCCACCGTACCATCTGCTGGAAGAGGATAGATATGCTGTTCCGGCTTATGAAGGAATTGCCGTGGAGCAGAAGCTTTTCTCTTCACGGCTAGAGTTTGCGAAGTATGCAAACAGTATTTTTTCAAAAGTCGTACCCGACGACCTTTTCAATGATACAGGAGTGTGGAGCTGGCTTTCTCTTTATTACTTTGAGCAGGTATGCCCTCTCAGGAGTGATGGGCTTCGCAGTCCGGGCAGGGATTACCGCCATATACCGGATCAGGGTTTCAGGATCAGACACAGGCATCTCTTAAGCGGCGCTTACCTTGTTTATACCATATACTGCCTCAGAGAACTTCTGGCTGGGTTCCTGCTTTATTCGGATCTTCAGACAGAATCGCAGATTTATCACCAGATCGTTTCGCGGCAGAATCTTGTGACCAATCCCGTTGTTGTCGAGGCGGCAGGACTGCTTTATTTCAATAAAAAAACGAAAAGACCGAAAAAAGGCGCCTTTCAGACAAACAAAGCCGGAACATTAAACCGTTTTGTGATGGTGATGCAGCAGCTTGATCTTAATTACGATCTATACAGCATGGAGTCTTTCGAACTTCTTGACCTGCTTCCGCCAGAATTCGACAGGTGGAAGAACTGATTATGACTTACAAAGGATTAATAAAGATAGTGACTTACAACGATGAGGTCGATGCTGTTTATATTAAATTGGGAAATCAAAAACCGGATGGGGTTATTGAGATTTCTGAAGGAGTCAATTTAGATACATCCTCCGATAACAAGATAGTAGGTATAGAAATTCTTAATGCTTCAAAAAAGATGAATATTAAAACAATCCTTTCTTATGAACTTGCTCTTGACAAAAAACTGCCCCATAGACGTATATCAAGGGCCGATCGTTTTGCAGCGCTATAGTTAACTACCACCCCTTTTAGGGGTGGTAGTTAACTCATAACTTACATTTGTTGGTATTGCTCTGTAAAATAAAACATATAGGGAGGGTTTATAATGACGCTAGCAAGCGAGTACGAGATAATGTCTAAAGACAGAAAAAAAATTATTTTACCTGATGATGTGCTGAATTGGATTAAAGATGCAGATAAATTTGTTGTTGTTATGGAAAATGACGGACTTATCTTAAAAAAGGCTTATTCTCGCAGGACTTTAGAAGAGCTGGTGACGAAAAGAAAAGCGCCTTTATCCGGGAAAAAACTAAATGAGCTTATCCATGAGAGCCGAAAATGAAGCTCAAGGTAGTGATTGATATAAATGTACTGATCTCCGGCATTATTTGGCGAGGCATACCGTTTGAGTTGCTGAGATGGGCTGAGAAAGAATACTTGATAATTTATACAAGCATTGAGATTCTGGCTGAAGTAAACCGTGTTCTGAATTACTCGAAGTTTCAGAAATACATCGATAGAGAGAAATCTACACCCGGGGAGCTTTTTGAAAAAATTGCGTCATTATGCACCATTATTCATCCGAAGCAGGAAGAAAAAAAATATGTTCCGACAAAGATGACCAAATATTTCTATCCTGTGCCTTGGCAGCAAAAGCCGGGGTTCTGATTTCTGGCGACAAACATCTCCTATATGGAAACAATACAAATCTGTCCGAATTTTGACTGCCCGGGAGTTTTAAATCGAGAACGTCCGGAATATTTCATGAGCCATTAAATACAACAGTTCTTACGTTATTCCGAAGCTTCCGATCACCTAAAGAAACCCTCCACAACAGCATTATTCCAGCAATAACCTTAGCCCTTGACTCAATATGTATTATTTTGGTAATATCCTATAATCATTAAAAATATGATATCAAAGGAGAATATGATGGTATCGACAGATGAACATATATTAAGAACCGCCAAGGAGATAGTTGTAAAATTCATTGAAACCGGAAGGGTTTCTCCCACGGGTTTCAATGAAACATTCAAATCTATTTACAAGGCAGTTGAAGAAGCTGTAAAAAATTCCGACTCTGCAGTGGATGAAAAAGAGAAGAAATAGCGATGGCTTCGTAAACAGTTGCCTGACTTATCTTGACAGAACCGGCATATTGACATAGAAATCAACCTTCTTTTTTCTGGCAAGGTGAAGTTGACGGACTTGTAAAAATTCCGGATTCCCCTTTTTCGTCATTCCCGCGAAAGCGGGAATCCAGTCTTTTCAAAAACTTCTGGACTCCCGTTTTCACGGGAGTGACATGTTTTTTACGAAACCATCAAAGTTTACGGAAAAAATATATGAGCAGGAAGCGCATCATTATAATTTCGGTTCTGATACTGATTGCCGCAGGTGCTGCCTATCTGCTTGCTGCTTATATCTCAGGAAAATTCCCATTTTCAGGACGTTACGGGAAAAAAGCCGGGAGCGCTGAGGTAAACTACCCTGAAAAAGCCCAGGTTAACCTCTATTTTGCGGATGACCAGAATGTACATTTACGAGCTGAGCCAAGAAGCGTTTCTCGTCCTCCCGATCCTGCCGAATTCGGCAGAATTATAATAGAATCCCTGATAAAGGGGCCGATGGGAGAGCTTGTAAGGACAATACCTGAAGAGTCTTCGCTTAGAGCTTTCTACATCGCAAAGGATGGAACAGCCTATGTTGATTTTGCAGAGGCGATAAGAGAGAAACATCCGGGCGGAAGTTCTTCCGAGCTTATGACTATTTATTCGATTGTCAATTCGCTGGTTATGAATATTCCTGAGATTACGACGGTAAAGATATTAATAGACGGGCAGGAATCGATGACGCTTGCGGGACATGTTGATTTGCGGTTCCCTTTCAAGGTTAATACGGCTCTGGTGAGATGAAAAAAAAAGACAGGATAAGCAAAATTCGAAATATCGGCATTATGGCTCACATCGATGCCGGCAAGACAACCGTGACCGAGCGGATACTCTATTATACGGGCCGCTCCCATAAGATGGGAGAAGTGCATGACGGCGAAGCTGTTATGGACTGGATGCCGGATGAGCAGGAGCGGGGCATAACTATCACTTCCGCCGTAACTACCTGCCAGTGGAAGGGCAGCGATGTACAGTTAATCGATACTCCGGGGCATGTGGATTTTACCATTGAAGTCGAACGGTCGCTCAGAGTGCTTGACGGCGCCATCGGCGTCTTCTGCGCCGTTGGGGGTGTTGAGCCGCAGTCCGAGACCGTATGGCGGCAGGCCGACAAGTACCATGTTCCCAAAATCGCTTTTATCAATAAGATGGACAGGATCGGCGCCGGATTTTTCGCCACTGTTGAGATGATGAAGGAGAGACTGCATGCAAAACCGCTTATTCTTCAGCTTCCTGTCGGTTCCGAAGAGAATTTTGCCGGAGTAATCGACCTTATCGGCATGAAGCAGATTGTATGGGATGATGAAACACTCGGCGCGACATTTTCCATGGACGAAATATCTCCCGATCTCCTCGATGAAGCATTGCAATACCGTGAAAAACTAATTGAAAGTCTTTCCGAGGAAGATGACATTATCATGGAAGCCTATCTGTCGGAGACGCCGGTTTCTGCCGATAAGATTGTTTCAGCCATACGAAAGGCCACGGTCGGCTTAAAGCTTGTTCCGGTTCTTTGCGGCTCTGCGCTTAAGAATAAAGGGATTCAACTCCTTCTTGACGCCATCATAAATTATCTTCCAAGCCCCCTTGATGTACCGCCGGTTAAAGGCACTCATCCCGAAACCGGAGAGGCGCTCTTTTTCGAGGCAAAAGATAACGGCCCGCTTGCGGCGCTGATATTCAAAGTCTCGATGATTGAAGGGCGCAAGCTTTCATTTGTGAGAGTTTACAGCGGAAGCCTGAAATCAGGGGGGGAGGTATATAATCCTTCGCGTAAAATAAGGGAAAAGCTTTCCAGGATAATGAGTATGCACGCCAATAAGAGAGACCGGATTGAAGAAGCCGGAGCCGGAAGCATAGTTGGGGTGGTCGGATTAAAAATATCTTCCACCGGGGAAACCCTCTGCTCTTCCGAGAAGCCTGTGCTTCTCGAAAAAATAGAATTTTATGAGCCGGTAATATCAATAGCCGTTGAACCCAAAACACATTCCGACCAGGAGAAGCTGGACGAGGTTCTTACAAAATTCATGGATGAAGATCCGACCCTGAAGGTCCGCAGGGATGAAGACACCGGTCAGACAATACTGTCGGGAATGGGAGAGCTGCATCTTGAAATCATAATCAGCCGCATGATGAGGGAATTCAACACAACAGTCAATGTCGGGAAACCCCAGGTAATGTACAGGGAAGCCATTGCCCTGGAAGCGGAAGGATCAGCAGTTTTTGACAGGGAGATAGCCGGCCAGCGGCATTTCGGAGAAGTGAGCTTAAGGCTCAAACCGCTGCGCAGGGGAAGCGGGAACAGAATCAGGTTTGCAATAAAAGATGAAGCAATACCGGCTGCTTTCATGCCGTTTATAGAAAAGGGCATTACGGAAGCATTTGAAAGCGGAACACTGATGGGTTATCCTGTAGTCGATGTTGAAGCTGTTGTCACCGGAGGCTCTTTCCGGGAATCGCTTGGAACAGAGGTCTCTTTTACTGTAAGCGCTGCAATGGCCTGCAAGGAGGCCCTCGGCAAGAGCGGGCCTTTTCTCCTTGAGCCGATAATGGATACGGAAGTATTTGTGCCCGAGGCTTTCATGGGAGATGTTATCGGAGACCTGAGTTCCCGGAGCGGGAAAATCGAATCTATCAATGCCAAGTCGGGAATACAGATAATAAAGGCTATTGTTCCCCTTTCGCGCATGTTCGGGTATTCTACTTCACTGAGATCGGCGACGCAGGGGCGGGGTACTTTTACGATGCAATTTTCGCATTTCGATAAAAATTGAGAGACGGCTTTGTAAAAAGTCATTCTGCTGTGTTGCGCCGCATCTTTCGTCATTGTAGCGTACTACCATGTACGCTTCATTCCTCAGGATTTGCGCGCCTTGCATAATGAGCTTTTTACTTTGCCGTCTTGATTGGGAAGCCTTTCGAAATCATAATTCAAAAAAGGTCTCTAAACAAGTTTATGGTCTTATGAATTGCGGGCGATTGGGCTTCGGCGCCTTTTCGGACTCCTCTTTGGCTTCCTTTGATTTCTTCTTTTTGATTGCATTCAGCATTTCTTCTATTTTAATCTTTCTATCCTGATCAACTGTCTCCTGTAATGCCTTTTCAAGATGGAAAAGGGCATTCCTGATATCTTCTTTACCGGAGTAATAGAGGCCAAGATAATAATGAGCATCCGCCATGTTGCCCATTTTTCCGCATGTTTCACCAAGAAAATATAATGCCTGTTTATAATATGGATATTTTTCGGTGATTGTTAAAAATAACTCTTTCGCAACTTCAAGTTTGCCGGTTTCCGCGCCGATGCGTCCGAGGACAAAAAGGGCTTCCGGTTCATCCGGGGAAAGGCTTATTGAGCCTTCAAGGATTTTTTGCGCTTCACTGTAGCGCCCATCCTGGAAATATGTTTTTCCGAGATCTCTTAATATATCAGGATCGAAGGCTTTTTGCTCCAGAGCTTTTTTGAAATGGTTTATGGCTTCCATCCTGTTGCCGCTTTTTGAAAGGATGAGTCCATATCTGTAATGCGCCATGGGATCATCTGGGTGGTTTGTCACATCCTGTTCTAAAATTCTTAATATATTCTCTTCGTTGCCGTACATTACCCGGAGTCTTGTGTGCGCCTTTTTAAAATTATCAGGATTATATGAAAGTTTTTTTACCGTTTGAGCGGATTTTTTTTCTACCATGGCGTCTAAATAACCTATACGTTCTTCAACAGCAGGGTGTGTTGTAAGGTAGGCGGGGACTTCAGCCGAACCAAACCATCGCCTGTCCCGGATTTTTTTCAGGACGGTAACGATTCCTTCTCCTGTGTATCCCGATTTATTAAGGTAATCGAGACCTATCTGGTCTGCCTGCATTTCGTCATCGCGGCTGTACGCAAGTGATAGTGACTGGCCGGCAGCCGCAGAGCCTATCGTTATAGCTTGCGAAACGGCTTCAGCTCCTCCTGTTGCTCCGAGGAGTATACCTGCGGCCATTCCCGCAAGAGTCGCCATTTCAATTTTTTTTGACCTTTCATACCTGTCCGAGATATGCCGGCATATGACATGGGAAATTTCATGTGCAAGTATTCCTGCGAGTTCCTCTTCGCTATCCATTGCCTCAAAAAGGCCGCTGTGGATGAATATGTGCCCTCCGGGACCCGCAAACGCATTGTAGCTTTCATTGTTTACAATATGAAAACGATAGACAAAAGGCTGGGGTGGAGCCGCAGCTAGTATTTTGGCGCCGATATCCCCGACATATTTTACAAGTAAAGGATCATCTATAAGTTCATAATGTTTTAAAACCGCTTTCATGAATTCGCGGGAGAGATCTTCCTCCTCTTTTACGGATATGCAAAAAGCTTTACCCGGAGTAAAAAGGCTTAAAAATGAGGCTATTATAACGTAAGTAAGGATAAATCTGATTATTGTTTTCATGGATTCCGTTTTTTATCTATATATTCTTTCCAAGCATAAAGATTTGTGTTAGATGTTTTCTATTATGGCACATATTATATGCATAGCCAACCAAAAAGGCGGGGTTGGAAAAACGACATCTGCAATAAATCTGGCGGCTTCTCTTGCAATTTCGGAGAAAAGGACGCTTATTGTCGATTGCGATCCGCAGGCAAATGCCACAACCGGCCTGGGCATCGACAAAACGGCGATAGAGAAAACCCTTTATCACGCGATGATAGGGGAATCAGGCGCCGAAGACATTATTGTAGGCACGGAAATTGATTTTTTAAAACTGATACCTTCAAATATCGAACTTATAGGTTTCGAGGTTGAGATGATGTCTCACCCGGAACGCGAGTTAGTGCTTAAGAATTTTCTTGCCGGAGTTTCAGGCCGGTTTGAATATATTATTCTGGATTGCCCTCCTTCATTAAGTCTTTTGACTGTAAATGCGCTCACGGCTGCGGATTCGCTTCTGATACCTCTCCAATGTGAGTTTTATGCGCTGGAAGGGCTCGGACAGCTTTTGCAGACAGTTAAGCATATAAGGCAAAGTTTGAATCCGGGTCTTAAAATATCCGGCATACTTCTTACGATGTATGATAAAAGGACCAATCTGTCCGTCCAGGTTGCCGAAGACGCCGGAAAACATTTTAAAAATCTGGTTTTTAAAACAATTGTTCCCAGAAGTGTGCGGCTTGGGGAAGCGCCCAGTTTTGGAAAACCCATCATACTTTATGATGCCGGTTCCGTCGGGGCAAAGAGCTATATATGCCTTGCAAAAGAGATAATGGGTGCGACGATTTTCTAAAAAATTAATATCAGAGGATTTAGATGAATAAAGATCCGGATTCAAAAACAAAGAAAAAAATCGCCCTTGGCAAAGGACTTGGAGCCCTGATTCCGGGCATCGATTCCGGCATAAAAGAGCAGGAGAAGAATTCAGACTGTGATATTGACCTGATAAGGCCCAATCAGTTCCAGCCGAGAGTGCATTTTTCCGGGACTGAACTCGAAGAACTTGCGCTTTCCATCAGGGAAAAGGGGATTCTTCAGCCGCTTCTTGTCAGAAAAAACGCAGCCGGTTTTGAACTGATAGCAGGAGAAAGAAGGTTAAGGGCCGCTAAAATGGCTGGTCTGAAGCGGGTTCCCGTGATAATCAGGGAAGTGAATGACGCCGAAATGCTCGAAATGTCTATTATCGAGAATATACAGCGGGAAAACCTTAATCCCATAGAAGAGGCAGAAGCTTATCACCGCCTCATGACCGAATTTAAATTAACCCAGGATGAGGCCTCAAAACGGGTGGGAAAAAGCAGGCCGGCTGTTGCCAACCTCCTGCGGCTGCGCCAGCTTCCAAATCAGATAAAGGAGAGCATTTCGGAGGGAAGCTTGAGCATGGGGCATGCAAGGGCTCTGCTAGGCGCAGAAACAGCGGCGCAGCAAAACGCGGCATGGAGGGCAATAATATCAAAAGGCCTTTCGGTCAGAGAGACTGAGAACCTGGTAAAGCGCCTGAAGTTCGAAAAGAGTGAAAGCGGAAAAAGTAAAGAGAACACGGATGGAATATATTTTTCAAGCCTTGCCGAGGAACTATCCCGTAATTTCGGAACAAAAGTTGAAATCATCAGGCATGGGAAAAGAGGGAAAATAGCCATTGAATTCTACAGCAATGATGACCTGGACAATCTGATCGGACGCTTAAAGCGTGCGCGATAATAGTGATATGCCTTTAACTGCATTACTGCTCCAGGAATTTTGAACCGAAATAGCGAGCGCATCCCTCGGTGCTTGCAGCTGGGTTAGCGGGCAAATTAAAAATAGATGCTATTCCCTGCGGTCGAAGATTCCCCGTAGCTTGCTGCGGGGAATCTCAACAACTTATGCTGGCCATGTCCGGCTATGGTTCTCAAGCAGGCATTATTTAAAGGGATCATCAGATGCCTCTTCATATAATAATAGACGGATATAATCTGATCCGCCAGTCCCCTTCATTAAGCTCTCTCGACCGGAGAGATATCCAGCTCGGGAGAAGAGCTTTGCTCGACCTGCTTGCTTCCTATAAAAAAATAAGACCGCACAGAATCACCGTTGTATTCGACGGTATAAGCGATTCCGTCTATTCATCGGACAAAGAGAAGATAAAAGGGATTGAGGTGCGTTTTTCGAGGCGTCCCGACTCGGCGGATACGGTGATAAAAGAGCTGGCGTCAGGTTACAGAGAGAAGGCTTTGGTAGTAAGTTCAGATATGGATGTGGTCAGATTTGCTGAAGCAAAAGGCTCCGCAACAATCAGCTCCGTCTCATTCGAAAATAAAATAAGGATGGCAGCCTCATACTTTAACGGCGCCGGGATGGAGAGCGAGGAGGAGGAAGAAAGGCGGACGGATACAAGGAAGAAGGGACCGGACAGACGGCTGTCTAAAAAAAAGCGGCATAATATCTCAAGAGCGGGGATACTCTGATGGCTTCGTAAAAAGTCATTTTTTCTTTTTTGAAGGTATCGAGAAATGGATAATACTGATTCAAAAAAGCGCGTCACGGAGCTTTTCCGGGACCATGTCTCATCAGGCAAGGCGGAATTCTTCAAAAAATACGGAATGGATTTCGTCATGGGCCGCAGGGAAGGCCCGTTCCTGTGGGATATGGACGGCAGGAAGCGCCTTTTCAACCTCCACTGTAACGGGGGAGTATTCAACCTGGGGCACCGGAGCAGTGAACTGATAAAGGTCCTGAAAGAGAGCCTTGAAGATGTTGACATAGGCAATCATCATCTGCTCAGCAAAGAGAGAGCCGAACTTGCTTTTCATATTTCACAGTTGATGCCGGGAGATCTTGATTACACCATTTTCGGAGTTGGAGGCGGAGAGGCTGTTGATCTTGCGTTTAAAATTGCAAGAGCCTATACGGGCAAAACCAATATCATATCCGCCCGGGGAGGATACCACGGACATACCGGTCTTGCAATGGCTGCTGGCGATGAAAAATACAGGTCTCCTTTCGGGCCCGCTGCTTCAGGCTTTTACCAGGTCCCATTCGGTGATTCTGATGCGCTTTTTTCGGCGGCCGGAAAGGATACGGCAGCCGTAATACTTGAGACCGTTCCTGCTACCCTCGGTATCGTTATTCCTCCTGACGGTTATCTTGAATCGGTACGGGACTTTTGCACCGGGAAGAATATTATCCTCATCATGGATGAAGTTCAGACAGGATTGGGGCGCACAGGCAGGTTGTGGGGGTTTGAGCATTATGGTATTATTCCGGATATAGTTGTTCTCGGAAAAGGCCTGTCAGGCGGGATTTATCCCATCAGCGCAACGGTTGTGAGAAAACCTCTGGAATCGGTTTTTCATGCAGATCCTTTCATACATATTTCGACTTTCGGAGGATCGGAGATAGGATGCAGGGTTGCCCGCCGGGTTCTTCAAATTTCTTCCGCACCCGATTTTCTTAACCATGTAAACCTCTTGAGCAAACAGTTTAAAGCCGGGGTGGCAATGCTTGGGGAAAAACATCCTGAATATCTCACAGGTTTCCGGCAGCTTGGTCTTATGATGGGTTTAAAGCTGGCGGATGAAATATCCGGTCCTGTTTTGACGAAAGCGGCATATGATAATGACCTGCTTATGCTCTATGCAAATAATGACACCTCGGTCTGCCAGTTCCTTCCTCCGCTTATCGTCGAAGAGGAGCAGGCGGACTGGGTGATTGAAAATCTTGACAAGGCGCTTTATGCGGCTGAATCAATGAGATCCTTTTTGATGCAAGGTGCAAAATCATGAACGTCAATTATGATCTTCTGAACAAATTCGAAGCTGGATTGGATCCGCAAAATCTTAAAAATTCGTCTATTCCGGCAGTAATTCTTGGATTCGGTGAGATATCGACCGTTTTTCAGATAGGAGAATGTGCCGATATTGCATATAAAAGGATGCCCCTGTTTAATGATGTGGCCTCTGCCGAAAGATATTCGGGACAATTCCTTGAATATTGTAACCTGCTTTCCGAATCAGGACTGAAGCTTCCTGAAAGTGAAACAGGAATAGTTGCTCTTCCCGGAAGACCGGTTGTTCTTTATATCGCCCAGAAGATTCTTCCTCCCGATTGTTTTGCCCATAAGCTTATCCATATTTTAAATCCAGGGGAAACAGGTAAGATGATCGGAAAGATTCTTTCGAAAATCGAGCTTGTGTGGGGCTTCAACAGCGACAGGGGTCCCCTCTTTGAGCTCGCGCTGGATGGACAGCTTTCGAACTGGGTTCTTCCTGAAAATCTGTCGGGCGAAATATATTTTGTCGATACCAGCACACCCCTATATAGAAAAAAAGGGATTGAGCAGCTAGATCCGGAATTGCTGCTTCAAAGCGCTCCCGGTTTCCTGCGCTGGGTGTTGCGCCTCTTTTTTCTGAAAGACGTCATGAACCGTTATTATGAAAAACGCCAGGTCTGCATTGATCTTGCAGCAAATCTGTTCAAGGAGCAGAAACCGGAAATGGTCGGGCAGACAGTTGAAATAATGAACGGTATGTTTTTCGGCAAAGATAATCCCCTTACCGTGGGAGAGGTTGAAAAATATTACAGTACGGACAGAAAAATCTGGGCTCTTTTTCTGGCTTTCAGACGAATTGACCGGTTTCTTACAACAAAAATAATGAAAAGAAGATACGAATTCATTCTTCCCGGAAATATAGAAAGATAAGCGTCTTAAATGCTGAATATGTTCCAACATTATGATATTGTATTGTAATATTTGTTCTTGACGAAGGTTTTTAATGGAACTACAAAGTGGACATGATTTCCAGGAAAAACACCGGAATAGGGAATCCGGATCTATTATTGTATCATCATAGATAAAAAAGAAAGGAGGTTATGACAGGAAGAAATTGACTGAAAGTAAGTGAATTGTTACCTGAAAAGGGATCATTGTCAGGGTAGAGGTGATTGAAGCTTCGGAATTAGCAGATTTATTATGATAATATCACCATAAGGAGGTCGAAATGAACAAGAGAATTCTGATTGTAACTTTCTTAGCTGTGTTTTCAATTACGTTCATTATTCCGGCTTTTGCGACAAACGCGCAGGCGGCAGATAAACTTGGATGGATCGGTCCTGTTTATAAGGAGTTATCCGACAGCCTGATGAAAGGTTTCAAGGAATACTATAAAAAAACCTATGGCAAAGATGTGGAGATCACATTTATTCATCCGGGCGGTTGGCCTGTATGCGTTGACAAATTGAGGGCATGGGGAGATAAACCTGATGCTGACATCTTTTTGGGCGCAGGCGCTCCGGCGCACGAGGTTCTTAAAAAAGAAGGACGAGTCATTCCTTACAAGCCGAAGGATTGGAATATGGTGCCTGCCGAGTGGAACGGCATGAAGGTTAAGGATGACACCGGCGCCTGGACATGTTTTTCTCCATGGATCGTCACCAATCTTTACAATGAGAAAGTCCTGAAAGCCCTGAAACTCCCACCCCCGAAGACGTGGAGAGAACTTCTTAACCCGATTTACAGAGGCAACATCGTTATGACGCTGCCGTATGCCTCCGGTACAGTGCATGAGGTCGTGGAGATCCTCTTGCAGGGTTTCGGTGAGAAAGAGGGTTGGGCGATAACCAGATTGCTTGCGGCGCAATTGGCCCGTTTTTCAACAGGCAGCACGGATACGACCCATCTTACAAGCCGGGGAGAAGCGCCCATAGGAATCGCTCAGCCGCAGATGAATGCAATGGTTGCCCGCAAAGACGGTTATCCGGTGCGTGACCTGCTCCCGGATAAAACAATCCTTGTTCCCGAAGCTGTTGCGCTGCTCAAAAACTCGCCGAACGAAGCCGTCGGGAAGATCTTCCTGGACTGGCTGTTCAGCATGGAAGGGCAAAAATATGTTCTGGAAGGCGGTTATTTCGTTGCAAGGAAGGATATTAATTTCACGCAGTGGGAAAAAGAAGGGGTTGTCATGGCCAAGCACGCCAAGGCCGCTCTCGGAGTCGATAACTTCTGGGATCTTAAGGTCGGGTTCATAAATTACGACCTTGATCTTGCGGCAAAGAGATGGGATGAAGTCAACCGCTACTATGAGAACGAGATTTACAGAAAATGGGGCGAATTGAAAAGCAGCCTGTTCCTGATTGAAGAAGTTGAGGGAGAAATTGCCGCCGCGAAAACGGCCAAGATGAAAGTAAAGAAGGCCGAGGATAAAATCAAGGAAGCCCGGAAACTATTCGAATATGACGGGAAGTACGCTGAAGCACGACTGGCTGCGACAAAAGCACGCACCCTGATTGGTGCAAAATAGTTTCCATACACAAGTGTTTCTTTACGGGCGGGCAGTAGCCCGCCCGTATATTACAGAGTTATAAAATAAGGACTTTACATGTCACGCGGCAATAATTTTCTGTCAGCGCTCCTCTGGTCAGTAATAGCTTTACTTGTGATTTATCCGCTTTCAATTTTGATAGTAGAAAGCTTAAAAATTTCAGGAACCGGCGGTTCAGGCATCCAAAACTACCTGGAATTTTTCCAGGATACCTATTATCTTAAAACCTTCTGGAATACCATTGTGCTCAGCACCATGGTGCTTATTGCAACAACAATTTTCGGAATACCCCTGGCATACATCCTGGCGAGATACAGGCAGCGGGGAAAGACAATTTTCACCGCTCTTATCCTTATGCCCATTGTTTTGCCGGCCTATGCCGGAGTATTTGCATTCGTAATCTTTTTCGGAAAATTCGGCACCATGAACCTGCTTCTCATGGATGCCGGGTTGATCGAGAAACCCTTGAATTTCATTTACGGATTCCACGGGCTGGTATTCATAGAAGCCCTGCATATGCTCCCCTTCATTGTGCTCAGTCTTTCAGCGGGCTTGACCAGCATAGATCCTTCTTTTGAAGAGGCTGCCGAAGTAGAAGGCGCCAGCGGTTTCCGGAGATTCATAACCGTAACATTGCCTCTCTGCACCCCGAGTTATCTGGCTGGCGCTGTTATGGTCTTCCTGTGGCCGTTTACTGACTGGCTTACTCCGATGATTCTGGGGCAGGTTGATTTTCTTCCTTCGGTAGCCTACATAAACATCGCTTATCACTTTACGGATGTGCATCGGAAATATATGGGGATCGTGGCGGTAGTTGTTTCTTCTCTGGTTTGTATAACTCTCTTCCTGTTTGCAAGATGGTGGGTGGAAAAAAGGAAATATACCGGCCTCTCGAAAGGAACTACTGCTGAAGGAAGGGTGATCGAACCCAGTTCATTCATAAAAACCGGCTCTTATCTGTATATGTTCTTTATTGCCGCCCTTGTCCTGCTGATTCCGATCGTCCTGGGCTTGTCCGCTTTTTCCAGGAGATGGGTTTTTGAACCGTTTCCAACATACTGGACTCTCGACAACTTCAGGGTTATTCTGCTGGAAAGCCCCGGCCTGATAAAAAATTCATTTTTTTTCAGCGGTATAGCCCTTATTCTGGGGGTCATTTTCGGGTTGCCGGCTGCGTATATAATCGTCCGCACGCGTGTTCCGGGAAA
>RPRI01000028.1 GCA_003818505.1 Desulfobacteraceae bacterium
GCCCTCAAAGGCTTGTGATTTTTAACGCTCAGTTCTTTAAAAATCTGTTTCCCAAAAATCTCAAATCCGTTCGCATATGACTTCCAACTGGTTCATTATAATCGATGAGTTCGTTGGAAGTCATTTTGCTTTGTTGCGCTTCATCTTTCGTCATTGCAGCGTACTGACTTGTACGCTTCATTCCTCAAGATTTGCGCGCCTTGCATAATAAGCTTTTTACTTTGCCGTCGGTTGTGAGTTTAATAATAATTAATAAAAGACAGGAAGGTTTATGAACAGCGGGGCAGAAATAAACGGGATAAAGCAGGCTTCGGAAGAGAAGATCATTGAAATTACCGGCCTTAACAAGTGGTTCGGCGATTTCCATGTTTTAAGAGATATCAATCTTTCCGTTTACAAAGGTGAACGGATTGTTATCTGCGGGCCTTCAGGATCCGGAAAGTCCACTCTTATCCGCTGTATCAACCGTCTCGAGGAACACCAGAAGGGCAAAATATCAGTTGACGGAATCGAACTTACCAATAATTTGAAGAACATCGAAAAAATCCGCGAAGAAGTCGGAATGGTTTTCCAGCATTTTAATCTTTTTCCACATCTTACAATAATCGAAAATCTTACGCTCGGTCCCATATGGGTCAGGAAAAATCCGAAAAAAGAAGCTGAAGAGACCGCGATGTATTATCTTGAAAAGGTTCACATTGCTGAGCAGGCCTATAAATATCCTGGGCAGCTTTCAGGAGGCCAGCAGCAAAGAGTTGCGATTGCCCGGAGTCTCTGCATGAAGCCGAAAGTAATGCTTTTTGATGAGCCGACTTCGGCTCTTGATCCTGAAATGGTCAAAGAGGTTCTGGATGTCATGATAAACCTTGCCGAAGAGGGCATGACAATGATAGTTGTCTCCCATGAAATGGGTTTCGCCAAAAGTGTTGCCCACAGGGTGATGTTCATGGATTTCGGCCAGATTGTCGAAGAAAACACCCCGCACCAGTTTTTCGATAACCCGCAGCACGACCGGACGAAACTCTTTTTAAGCCAGATTCTACATTAGTGTTTATCAGCCGTTTTCTTGCTCCTGTTCTGAAAGATTCGCATAACCCCATTCACTCAGCAGGGGTCGGTGGCCAATTCTTTTTTGTTTAGTATTTGATTGTTTGGATAATCCCGTTTATCCTGTAATATTCTGTCGATAATTATGCAAAGCTTTTTTATCAACTTTTTATTTGGATCATATGAGTTTATGCAATGAAACCTGTCGTAGCTATTGTTGGCAGACCGAATGTAGGCAAATCGACTTTCTTTAACCGGGTCACCCGGACCAAAGATGCCATTGTCGATAATTTTCCGGGTGTCACAAGGGATTCGATATACCGGGATGCCGTCTGGAACGATGTTGAATTCACGCTTGTCGATACCGGCGGTTTTGCGGGCGGCGATGAAGACGACATGACCTCGAAAGTCCGTTTCCAGGTAAGGCAGTCCATCGATGATGCCGATGCAATCATCATGATGCTGGACGGAAAAGGCGGTGTATCCCCGTTTGATTCCGATATCATCAAGTTGCTCAGATCGGTCAAAAAGCCAGTTTTTTACGTTGTCAACAAGATCGATGGAGATGAAAAGGAGATTAATCTATACGATTTTTATTCTCTCGGCATCGAAAAGCCTTATCCTGTATCATCTGAGCACGGTTACGGAGTTCCTGATTTCCTCGATGATCTTGTAAATACGATTCCATCCCATGTTCAGGGAGAAACACAAGAGATTACAAAAATTGCCGTTATAGGAAGACCAAATACCGGAAAATCCTCGCTTATAAACCGCATTCTCGGCAAAGATCGTCATATAGTAAGCGACATACCGGGCACAACCCGTGATGCGGTTGACTCTCTTTGCGAGATAAAAGGAAATCCATACCTTATTATAGACACTGCCGGCATCAGGCGAAAAAGCAGGGTGTCAAAAAAGATTGAAAAATTTTCGGTTATTAAAGCCTTAAAAAGCCTTGACAGATGCGATGTGGCTCTCATCATCATCGACGCTTCCGAAGGAATAACGGAGCAGGATATAAGCATCGCAGGATATGCTTACGAGCGAGGATGCGGATGTATCTTTCTATTAAACAAGTGGGATACAGTCGAGAAGGGCGATAAAACAAAGAAAAAATTTATTGACCAGTTAAGATACGACGCCAAATTTTTGAGTTTTGCGCCTGTGATGGCCATTTCGGCCAAGACCGGGCTCGGGGTTGCAAAAATCTTTAACCTTGTTGAAGAGGTTTACGGACAGTACCGGTTTCGCATCGGAACAGGAGAGCTGAACAGAGTACTGGAATCCGCCATCAGTAAAACAGAGCCGTCGCTTTACAAGGGAAGAAGGCTTAAATTCTATTATGCTACCCAGGTTTCGGTCAAGCCCCCCACATTCTTATGCTTTGTTAATTATCCTGATTCTGTCCATTTTTCCTACAAGCGGTATCTTATAAACCAGATCAGAGCAGGCGCCGGGCTTGACAAGACTCCCGTGCAATTAATTTTCAGGAAAAGAGAAGGCGACAGGCACAAGAAAAAATAAAGGGTTCCAGGATTCAAGGGTTCAGGGGTTCAAGAGACAGCATAGGCATTTAGACTGAAGACTGTAGACTACTAGATAGTACCCATCCGGAAACAAATTATGGACGCAATGCGTTTCCAATCAGGAAATCGGCGGCCTGATTTAATAAGAATTTATTGAGGGAAACTTGGATATATTTGAGTACGGCGCACGGGAAACCGGAAATGAATCAAAGCCTCTTGCCGAGAAGATGCGCCCCAGAAGCATGGATGAGTTTACAGGGCAGGAACATGTTGTCGGCAGCGGAACGCTGATCCGGCATGCGATTGAAAAAGACCAGGTATTCTCCATGATTCTCTGGGGTCCTCCCGGATGCGGGAAAACAACTCTTGCAAGAATTATTGCCCGTGAAACAAGCTCACACTATCTTCATTTTTCCGCGGTGCTGTCCGGAGTCAAAGAAATAAGGGCTGTTATCGAGGAAGCAAAGAACCAGTTAAAGCTTTTCAGGAAGAGAACGATTCTTTTCGTCGATGAAATTCACAGATTCAATAAGGCCCAGCAGGATGCGTTCCTTCATCATGTCGAAAGCGGGCTCATAACTCTTATTGGTGCTACAACGGAGAATCCTTCATTCGAGGTAATTCCTCCTCTTCTCTCACGCTGCAGGGTCATAACGCTTAAAATTTTATCCGATGATGATATCGCCGGAATAATCGAAGCTGCTTTAAAAGATAAAGAGAGAGGGCTCGGAAATCTGAATCTTGAGCTTTCAGGCGAAGTCCTGTCCCACCTTGTCAGGATATCGGACGGCGATGCGCGCATGGCTTTAAACAGCCTTGAAGTGGCGGCAGGAATTGCGACCGGGAACAAAAAACAGGGTTATGGGGAAGCTGTCAGCATAACTCTTGAAGATCTCGAGAAGGCTCTCCAGAAGAAGGCTCTGCTGTACGATAAGTCAGGTGAGGAGCATTACAATATTATTTCAGCCCTGCATAAAAGCATGAGAGGAAGTGATCCGGATGCGGCTCTATACTGGCTTGCGCGCATGCTGGCAGCCGGTGAGGATCCGCTTTATATAGCAAGAAGGATGGTGAGGTTCGCTTCCGAGGATATCGGAAACGCCGACCCGTATGCTTTAAGTGTTGCGTTAGACGCAATGGAGGCATTTAAATTTATCGGACAGCCCGAAGGCGAGCTTGCACTTGCCCAGGCCGCGGTTTATCTTGCAACCGCCCCCAAAAGCAACAGCATATATACCGCGTACGGAAGAGTAAAAGAAGCAGTCAGAAAGGAAGGAGCGCTTCCGGTCCCGCTTCATATCAGGAACGCCCCGACAGCCTTGATGAAAGAACTTGGGTACGGCAAGGATTACAAGTACGCCCATGATTATAAAGAGGAATATGTTTTCCAGGAATATCTGCCCGACAAGCTCGAAGGCCGTCATTTTTACTTTCCCGCAGAAAAAGGTTATGAAAAAACGATTAAGGAAAGGCTCGAAAAATGGCGCAAAATAAAGGAAGAAAAAAGAAAAGAATCAAAGTGACGGCTTTGTAAAAAGTCATTCTGCTGTGTTACACTTCATCTTTCGTCATTGCAGCGTACTAGTATGTACGCTTCATTCCTCAAGATTCGCGCGCCTTGCATAATGAGTTTTTTACTTTGTCGTCATAGTTCAACTTTCAACGAACTTGTCATTTTTATTTAATCAGTTGGAAGTCATTCGGCAGGATAAATTCCCGGGTTTCATGCTTCATTGAACCGGTCCCGTTTATGGTGTATGTCCGTTCCATGAAAGTTACGCTTTTTTCACCAAACAACACTATCGAAGATGAGCGGGTTCCGTAAATTTCACTTCTGATGAAAAGAGGAGAAAGGAGCCTCTCCCATTCCAGGCCGACACCAGTGTCGGGAAGATCCCCGTCGGGTGGCAAAACTCTGTCCGAAAGAAGCTCAAAAATGTCCTCACAGTTTATCTTGTTTGCGGAAAGGATCTGTTCAAGGCCTCTCTTTCCCTTTTCTACCTTCGGCCATTGCGTATCGAGAAGATGGTTGCTTAAGCCGTGAATGTCGGGAGAGAGCCTTGATATTCCGTCCGACCTGTTTGAACAGCAGAAAAGACCGGATAAGTCTCCGGCTAAAAGATTAAATCCGTTGTATCTTGTTCCAGCCTCTTTGACTTTCTGAAGGTATATTTGGGGCGGCTCACTTCCTTTAAGATAATTTTCCACAAGAAGTCCTCTTGACGGAGCATCTATCAACTGTACGGCAGGATCTCTGAAATTGGTTATGGCACATATTCGTCCTGTTTTCGTTACTCCGAGCCATGTCCCGCCGCTTTTTAAATCCCTTCCTGCCAGAACATTGGGCGCTTCAGGCCAGAAACCGAGCGGAGCCGTCGGGCGGTCATAAAACTCATCCCTGTTTGCCGCAAGGATCAGCCGGTAGGATGGGTGATTGTGATATGATAAAAGAATCAGGCACATATTATTGATATTTTTGCTGTGTACGATCTCTCTCGTTTATTGAATTTCAGAATTTCTGGGATTATCCCAAAATATTCACATCGTGATGCCTCACCGTCGCGAGACCCGCCACGGATATAGCGTGCGAGTGAAGGCGATTATTGGGCGTCAGCATGCACCTTCTACAATCTTGATTTCATCTGCCGTAAGGCCGTAAAGTTCGTACACCAGACGGTCGATCTCCGCGTCGGTCATCGTAACGGCGTTCTGCAATGCGGCTTTTTCGGATTCTGATGTTGCCCCGCGCAGCTTCGGCGTCAGCGCCAGCATCTTCTCAACCAAGGCCACGAGTTTATCGTGAATGGTTTTGTCGCCACGGTTTTTTAGATCAATTTTGGGGAACGGAAGCGAACGTGTTTCATGAAGAACAATCTTCGGAAAATCATCTCGTTGGGCAATATTCGACTTTTGGAGAAAGAACCAAGAGAGCAACCGGCTATTAATGCAACCAAGCAAAAAGTTTATATCTGGCTCGCCACCCAGCGGCAATGCGCTCTGCATGGACTTATTCGTCACGAAGTCTTTAGTTACTTTTACCGCTTGAATTTGAAACTTGCGGCTTATCAATTCGCGAATCAGCATCCGTGGGCCTTGGAAGTAGCGGCCCGGCTTCGGTTCAGCGAGCGTATTATCGAAACGGATGTAAAACTCTATCCCTTCATCCAAAAAATAGCGGCGCACATTCCCTTTGAAAGCGCGAAGGCTGGTCTTATGGGTTGGTTTCTCTGTCAGTTTGAAAGGTGTGACTCCGCGTTGGATGTCTGCGTAGGTCGAGAATGGAACACTATCCTTTACTAGACGCCGCATCAAAGATGTTGAGCGAGAGTCTGCGTAAGTGAGAAATATATCGCTTCCATCTGCAAACCATTCGAGAAACTCAGTGGTCTGCATGCCTTGACCAAATTCAGAGGCGCTTTGAATCTTTTGTCGCTTTGGGAAAGTTTTTAAAGCAACCAGATTCTTCACAGTTCTCGGCCATAAAATCGGTTCTTTTCGTTTTATCACTGCAAAAACTGTCGTGTCCACATAAGCATCAGTGAAAACATCATAAGGCAGATTTACAAAGACGGTCGGATCAGTTTTGCAGGCAATGAATCGGCGCAAGGCCGGGAATCTTGCTCCGCTATACCATCCGGTTGGCACAATCATCGAAACAAAGCCGCCCGGTCTAACGAGTTTAACTGATTGTTCCATGAAGAGTGCATATGTATCCACTTCACGATTGGCCACTTCAAATTTCTGCCGGAAATATGCCAAAGATTCTTCGCCAATGTCTGCGCCATACGGCGGATTACCGATAACTGCATCGAATCCTCCGGCTTTCATGGCATCGGGGAACTGCGCAGGCCAGTCGAAAGCGTGGATGCGGACGAGGTCTTCTGGGATCATGGAGAAGTCGGAGGCGATAAGGGAGTTTCCACATTTGATGTTGTGGGATAGATTCGGCAATGCGCGTTCGTGGAAGAATGTCATCTGCTGGGTGAGGGTGGTGTCGTTTTCGCCTTCCAGAGCCTTGAGAAGCAGCGAGAGTTTGGTTACCTCCACAGCCTGCCGGTCGATGTCCATGCCGTAGATGTGGGTGGTGAGGATGCGTTTGCGTTCGGCAATGGTGAGACGGGTTTCGCCTTTGGCCTTCTGATAAATGGCCTTGTCGTGTTTGGGGGAGGAGTTGGCTATTTGCCACTTCAGGCAATGGTCCAGCAGAAACTGATAGGCACCGAGGAGAAAGGAGCCGCTGCCGCATGCCATGTCGAGCACGCGGAAGGGAGGCGTGGTTTTGCCGCCAGCGAGATCGGCTGGGCTTTTGCCTTCAATCTGTTTGCCGATGGTGTTTTGGACTATATAGTTCACGATATAGGCGGGGGTGTAGTACACGCCGCCGGCCTTGCGAACTTCGGGCTTTTCCTCCACTTTGGCCTGATGTCCGGCGGTCAGGCGGATGACTTTGCCGAGGAAGCGTTCATACATCGTGCCTAAGATTTCCACGGGCAGGACGCCAAAGTGGTACGGGCTGCCATGTTCGAAGTAGAGGCTTTGGAGAATGGGCTTGAGGGCCTTGTCGTCCACGGTCAGACGGGGCGTGAGCGTGTCCGGCGCATCAGAGACTCCGGGTTCTTTCTGGAAGTGGAACAGGCCGGAGTTGTATTTCTGATCGGCCTTACGGCACAATCCGTTTATAAAATGGTTGTAGATGTCCGACTGCTCACAGAGTTTGAGCAGTTGCCCTTCAGGCTCCAGTCCCCGATCTTCGGCCATTCGCAGGAAAACGATTCGGTCAATAATCCGTTGAACGGTGGCGTTGAGGTCGTCTGCTGATAAATCGCTGTTGCGTAGGGCGAGGTTTCGTGCCAATACATCGCGCCATCCTTCGATATCCTTCAGAAACTCGCTGTCAACCTCGGAAGTGCCTCGCTTACGCTTGGAGGCAGCATACTGGTCGAACGACCCGGACCAGACGGCCTCGCGCGAGAACACGTCCCAAATTTCCCGCCAACGGTCAGGATACTCGGTGAACCCAAAATACTGGATACGGGCATGGCTGGCCTTGTCGCCGGGACGCGGGCGAGAGGCGCAATCGTACACGCCAAGTTCGTCGAAGTCGGTCAGGATGGACAGGGCAAGTTTGGCGCTGAAGCCGTAGCGGCGAAGTTGATAGGCTGGTGCGGGATCAGCGCTGATATTAACGCCGCACCTCTTGGCTTCGACGTAGAACTTCGGCAATGTGCCGACGCGGAAAGTGTAATCGGGTGCCTTCTGTTGGCCTTCCACATCCAGACTGTCTTCGGGAATGACTTCGCGATATTGGGGTGCGGACATGGAGTCGTTGCGCACGTCCCAACCAAGTGCCTCGAAAAAAGGGTCTATGAGCGATTGGCGGACGTGGGCTTCCTTGACTCCAGGGGCGAGGAAGGACTGCCGGTTAGTGGCGAAGTACTGACACAGCTTTGCAACTTCATCTTTGCCTTGGTCGAATGTCTTACTCATAAGTGCTCAATCCTTATCCACTGTTAAAGGCAACATTCAGACGCCGTGAACGATAAAATCAATGGCGGTACTCTGTCCAGTGCATTTGTTTGTTGTGCTATTTTTTAAGAGTACATCGTTCTATGTGCTCTTTAATTTCTGTTGGAAATTTTGTTGCTGGAATATTGTCATCAAATAACCATGAAAAATAATACGTTGTTAAATATCTTACATCCCACATTGAATAAATTAAATCTTCGATTGTGATGTATATCTGAGGTGAATTTGTAAAATATGAACGCCAGTCCCCTATTATAGAGGAAGACACATCTGTTATGGTTTTTGCTTTGTACATACTTTTATTAAGCACCATATGCTTGCTTCCGTTTGTTAAGTCCTTGAATGAAAGTAATAGATATAGCATGGCACCAGAAGTTCTTCCTTTTTTCTGTAAAGACAATTTTGGCCGATTGTTATCTTTTGGTAACCAGTCGTCATATAGGTGCCAAGCGGTTATAAAAAAATTGAAACAATTATAAGGGTCACATTCTTCACCTATTTTGTGCCCTTCGTAAAGGAGTTTTAAAAACATATCATGGCAACTACTTATTCCGTAATCGAAGTGTGGCTTATTAATCTCTTTAGGTTCTTTTCCCATAATAAAATACTATGTAAAAATTGTGAATGCTGGATTGATCCAGAAAACAATCCAACCGGAGAATATCTGGAATATGGCTTTTGCACGCTTCTTTCTGGTAGCCTCGATTGGGGTGAGGCCGAAGAAAAGCATGGAAAGTCAAAGGCTATAGCTACTTGCGATTCAGAAGGCATTTACGGTGAATTGCAGACCAGAGCAGATTTCGGTTGCATTCTATTTCGCATGGCACAACAAGTTATTCCAAAGTTTCTGTATATCTCCACGAACCGGAGGATATTCCTTGTTCCCTACTTTCAGATTATTGTATCTCCTTATAATCTATCATAATATTTCTGACAAGTTTTTTTCGGGTTTTTGTTGTTTTACCGTATATCATGCCATTTGTTTGGATATACAGACAGGCGCAAAGCTCTTCAAGGATCTCGGTGAATAGAGGAATAGTCAGAAAATGGTGCGGACGGAAAAAACCGCCCCGTGCCGCTCAGAGGTTATACATAAATTTTTAAAGGGCAAACCGAGGCAATCAGATCGAAGTCATTGTCCTTGTGGAGCAGATAAAGGTCATTTTCTATAGCGGTACGGGCGATCAGGCAGTCGGCGGTTTTACGGATGGTGATGCCCTGCCTCCTGCATTGTCTGTAGATTTGTGCCGTTTCAATATAGGAGTCCTTATCCCGCAGCCGGGCAATGGGGAATTTGAGCAGGCGGTGTAGCCTGCCGATCCGCTGGATTGACTTTGTTGACCGTTTTATTTTCCCACTTCGACCAGAGAGCCATTGATGAATTTATGGATAATGCTTGATACATAAGTCTGATAGGGTAGGCCTTCATTTACCGCTTTTTTTTGAAGCTCAAGGAGGTCTCTTTCAGAAATCCGTATATTCAGTCTCTTGTCCTTTCTCAGGGTATTGCGGGCATACGCAATCAACTCTTTCTTTCTTTTTGCAAGGTTTTTAACGGGTATCCATTCATCTTTCTCAAAGCTATCGAGTATTTCCTTTTCTTCTTTCGTTAATTTAGTCTTCATATATTTTCTCCAAGATATCTTTGTGTTGCCTTCCTGCTCGGAATAATGGTCTTCAGAAATAACTCTTCCTCATTCTCAACATAAGGTACAAGATAGGCATAATTGGCAATGGCGATGACCATAATTCGCTGTCCGGGGTATGCCTGCTGGTTGGGATGTCGATAATCGTCTAATATGTCACCCCTTTCAATGTAGAAAACTACATCCTCAAAACAAATGCCCCGTGACGCTTTTAGAACCACACTCTTTTCAGAATTCCAATTAAAATTCTTCATTTGTTATTAGGTTATCACATTGTGTGCATTATGGCAAAATTAATATTTAGTATATCTTGCGGCCAACAAGTTATTCTATAGTTTCTGTATATCTCCACGAGCTGGAGGATGTTCCGTGTTCCCGATTTTCAGAGTATTGTATCTCCTTATAATCTATCATAATATTCCTGACAAGTATTTTCCGGGTTTTTGTTGTTTTACCGTATATCATGCCATTTGTTTGGATATACAGACAGGTGCAAAGCTCTTCAAGGATCTCGGTGAATAGCGGAATAGTCAGAAACGGGTGCAGATTTTTTCGTTTAACTTTCAAATTATTCCATCCGTATCATACATTCCGGAATTCAGTTGTTCCGGCTACGGAGATTAAAATTCTAGGATATACCATTATTCAATCTTATATCCGACTTTTTCTTAGTACCTTAGAAATAATTTTCTGAGCGTTTCTGGCAGAAAATTATTTCGTGAAGGTACTTATCCCGTTTATCGGGGTTAGGTTTTTGGCAACCGAAGGGCCATATAGAAGTTAGGTGCCTTTTGCCGGGTATTTTCGATGTGTTTTAGCCTTGTCTCGTTGAATATGTTCATGGTAGTCGGAATGTATTTTCTTGATGAGTTCCTCCAGTGTCGGTGTGCCCGTAAAAGCTTCTCGGTGAATCCGCTCTTTTTCTATCATCTCTTTTTCCATCTGTCTTCTGTATGCCTCTTCGTCAAACGGACCCCATTCCTCTTCCAACTTTCTTTTTACGTGCTCCCAGGGAATTCCCTTCGTGTTACCGGCTTCCACTTCTTTGAGTCTTTCATCAAGTACAGATCCCATGGGATCTTCTTTTCTTTCGTATCCCGGCTCAGGGATGTTGTCATAGTCAAGGATTGGCTTTCCGAACGCCTCTGCCATAATTACCCATGAATGCCGCAGCTCTTCTATGTTCTCTCCAAAAGGCTCCACCGGATCTTGGGTGATTGCTCCCACATGTTCGCTCTTGTCATAGTATGCCTCATGTACGGCATACGTGTAATCCACTCTTTCCTTCTTGTCCGTGGGATCAATGAATACATTCCTCTTTCGTACAACTCGATAGTTCCACATGTTTTACCTTGTTCTGCTGAGCAACTGCTCAGCAAGGATCTGATGTGTGTGTATGTGATGCCTAAGGGTAAGCTGCGCCACCCAAGGCATTGGATAAGCCGACAGCATATCCCAGTGTCGGTTTGATCCTATTGGGCTAAAGCTTTTCCCATTCTTCCTTGGAGACTCCAGCTTGTCGTAGAATCCTTGTCAAAAACTCTTTACCAATGTCTTTGTTGTGCGGATTTGGTATTCTCAGAGCCAGATTCCCCTTCACCATGAACGGATGATTCCCGCCAGAATAAGGGCCGTCAAAACCACACTTGTGGAGGCACCTGATGAGAACATCCCTTTTGACCGGACCGAACGTAGGCATCAGGCGGCTACCTGTTTCTTGATCTCTATTTCGATGTTGTCAATTGGAGGAATAAGAAGGTTTTTATAAACGCGAAACAGAACCCACTCCTCAAGAATTTCCTCCAGTTGGTTTCTGCACTGCTCCAGCGTCGGAGCATTTGAGTAAACGCCAGGGCACTCGAGAATCTCACCGTAGTACGTCCCTTCATCCGGGAGGATTTCATACTTGGCGTGATCCATAGCCGTCTGAATGTATTTTCTGATCATATCTTTTCCTTCCTTCTATGCAACCAACTCTGCGGATCACCTGCAAAGTCTGGGCATGAGCCTGAAGGGATCATGAAAAGATTTTGCCAGGTGCAGTCGCCGGCAACAAGTTATTCTATAGTTTTTGTATATCTCCACGAGCTGGAGGATGTTCCATGTTTCCGACTTTCAGATTATTGTATCTCCTTATAATCTATTATAATATTCCTGACAAGTTATTCCCGGGTTTTTGTTGCTCTTCCGTATATCATGCCATCTGTTTGGATATACAGACAGACGCAAAGTTCTTCAAATATCTTGGTGAATAGCGGAATAGTCAGAAACTGGTGCGGATGCAAGAAGCCGCGCCTTACAGCTCAGAGGTTATACATAAATTTTTAAAGGGCAAACCGAGGCAATCAGATCGAAGTCATTGTCATTGTGGAGCAGATAAAGGTTATTTTCTATGGCGGTACGGGCGATCAGGCAGTCGGCGGTTTTACGGATGGTGATGCCCTGCCTCCTGCATTGTCTGTAGATTTGTGCCGCTTCAATATAGGAGTCCTTATCCCGCAGCCCGGCAATGGGAAATTTGAGCAGGCATCTCCTGGCCGCTTCGTATTCCCTGTCTTCCCTGAATCCCTGAAGGACTTCGGTCAGGATATATTCCGAAAGATATGCTTCCTCTTCATCGGTTATCAGCTTTTCCAATGCGGAGACGGCAATTCCTTCGGCGCCGTTGAAGAAATCAATCCAGACGGAGGAGTCAATCAGTATCATTGAAACGGCTCCTTCTCATCTCTTCCAGATCTCCATCCCAGCGGAGCTTCCCTTTGAATCGCAGAATTTCTTTTCTCTCTTTCCTCCGGATCAGCTCCCGCAAGGCAAAGTTTACGACCTCTTTTTTTGTCTTAAGCCCCGTATACTCAAGACCCTTCTTAATGAGTTCTTCTTCGATCACGATATTGGTACGCATTTTCATCACCTCCCGATTTTGCTGTACACATTTTAACGGGCAATGATGTGTATGTCAAGCAACCCATTTGTTCAATTCAGATAATTATTGACACATCTGCTGAAAGTAACCATTATGGTTCCATAAGGTATATAAAAGATATGGAGGGTAATTATGGCTACAATAACTTTAAAAAACATCCCCGATCCGACATACAATACATTAAAACAGCTTGCCGCTGATAATCGCCGTAGTATCAACAGTGAAATTATTAACTTAATAGAGAAGGCAACAAAAAGTTCAAAGATTGATCCAGATCAGCACCTGGTACTCGCGAGAAACTTTCGGGAGAAATCTAAACATCATTTTGTTGACGATGCAAAGCTTACTGAAATTAAAAATGAGGGAAGGCCATGATTGACAGCTTCGTAAATAGTCCGATTTCTTCGTTGCGCTTCATCCCGTTGTGATTGCGGCGTACGATAAGCACTCCTCATCACACGGGAATTGTGATGCCTTGAACTTGAACTTTTTACTTTGCCGTCAGAATTATGACTTTTTACAAGTTCATCATGATTGTTGTTGATACAAAAATTATCAGCTACTTTTACCTTTCTTCTGAGTATTCTGCAGTTGCAGATGAGCTGTTTTTAAAAAACTCTGCCTGGGCGGCTCCGCTTTTATGGCGGAGTGAGTTTAGAAACATACTTTCGTATTACGCCGGAAAACAAATAATTACCTTGCAGGATGCGATTCAGATTTTTGAAATAGCCGAGAGTCTATTGCATCATAATGAGTACGAGGTTAATTCAGCACAAGTCCTGAAATTGTCGCAAAGCAGCGGTTGTTCAGCATATGACTGTGAGTTTGTCAGTCTGGCACAGGACTTAAATGTGCCTCTTGTCACTATGGATAAAAAAATTCTTGATAACTTTCAAAATACTGCTGTATCAATTCAGAAATATATGGAAAAATACTGAATGGCAAAGTTTTTGATATTTAATTATGGCAACTAAAGCAAGGAGGATTTAATCATGAGAGAGGTTGTAATTGTCGGTGGATCAAGGACTGCCGTAGGAGCGTTTGGCGGAGGATTAAAAGATGTACCGGTTGTTGATCTTGGCGCACTGGTCATAAAGGATGCTCTTAAAAGAGCAGGTTTGAGGCCTGTTGCGGGAAAAGAGATGGAGGAGAATGCTCCGGATAAATTGAAAGATAAAGGGTTAACCGAGCTTGAGAGCAGATATGCGGAGCGGGACAATTCCAAAAGCCCTGTTACGGTTGATGAAGTAATTATGGGCAATGTGCTCCAGGCCTGTCAGGGCCAGAATCCGGCCAGGCAGTCCATGATAAGGGCAGGGCTTCCGAAAGAGACCCCGGCATTTACAATCAATAAGGTTTGCGGTTCCGGATTAAAATCCATTGCATTGGGCGCTTCTTCCATAATGACTGGTCAGGCCGATGTAATAATAGCAGGAGGCCAGGAAAATATGAGCCTAGCGCCGATGGCCCTTCCGAAAGCCCGCTGGGGGCACAGAATGGAGCTTACTGGGTCAGGCCAGATTTATGACCTCATGGTTTTTGACGGTTTATTCGAAATTTTTTACGGTTATCATATGGGTTTAACAGCTGAAAATATTGCTGCAACTTATGGAATCAGCAGGGAGGAACAGGATAAGCTCGGAGTCATGAGCCACAACAGGGCGATGGCTGCCATTAAGAACGGAATATTTGCACAGGAGATAGTTCCGGTGGTTGTGAAGACAGGCAAAGGTGAAACCGTATTTGATACTGATGAACGCCCGATGGAAACAAGCATGGAAAAAATGGCTAAACTAAGACCTGCGTTCAAAAAAGACGGTAGTGTAACTGCTGGAAATGCTTCAGGTATTAATGACGGGGCTGCGGCAGTTGTTTTGATGAGTTCCGAAAAAGCAAAAGAGCTGGGTCTTGAGCCCATTGTATCGATCAAGGCTTTTGCTTCAGGCGGTGTTGATCCGGCATACATGGGACTCGGCCCTGTTCCTGCTGTCAGGAAAGTCTTGAAATCGGCCGGTATGACATTAAAAAATATTGATATGATTGAGTTAAACGAAGCATTTGCCGCGCAGGCGATCGGTTGCATGCAGGAGCTTGGAATTGAATATGATAGACCAAATGAACTTGGAAGCGGTATATCTTTAGGGCATCCGATAGGCTGCACAGGGGCGCGCCAGATGGTTTCAGGAATGAACCAGATGAAAAGGAAAGGATTCACCACAGGACTCATTACGATGTGCATCGGTGGCGGAATGGGGATGGCGATGATTATTGAGAGAAAATAGGTCTGACGGCTTCGTAAAAAGTCATTCTGCTGTGTTGCGCTTCATCTTTCGTCATTGCAGCGTACCATAAAGTACGCTTCATTCCTAAAGATTCGCGCGCCTTGCATACTGAGCTTTTTACTTTGCCGTCTGAAATTTGACTTTTTCGGGTACATCAGGTCTGTTTTTTCTTTACTTATTAAACTGTTGCTGGTAAAAACTATACAGGTGGACAGTCTGTGGCAGTCTAATAGCCTTCAGCCTGCAGACTAAAGTTTATTATACAGATTCAACTGGTTATAGGAGATTCACAAGATGGATATCAGCAGAAAATTGGGAGTACTGGTTTTTTGTGGTGTGCCTGCCATAATCGGGGGCGGGATAGTGTACGCTCTTTTCGGCAGTTATATTCCTGTCGTTGTATTTGAAGTATTTCTTTTATTCATTGCAGGAGCATTTGTCAGCAAATAAGTAAGATTTAGGAATTTGCATTTTGGACGCAGATAAACGCAGATTACCTGGATTTTAAAATATAAAGAACTATACACAACGTCATAAATAATTGTGCGTGACTATCTTTGCTGAGAGAAAATCCCTGCAGCACTTGGTTCGACAGTCTCACCATGACCGGTCACCCTGAGCTTGTCGAAGGGTGCCGTATCGGATGCGCAAATTACGTCGTCATATATCATAGAATAATTATCTGCGTGTATCGGCGAAATCAGCGTCATAATTTAATAATCTCGATTATCGCCCTTTCTGCCGGTTAAATTCCGCATGTAATATGCCGTTTATTACCGTGAGCAGGAAATATTCATTTTAAATGACAGCAATAGAGTTTATAGGGTTATGTTATGATTGAAGCTGGAAAATTATCAGAGATTAACATCGAAACCGAAATGAAAAAGTCCTATCTCGATTACGCCATGAGCGTTATTATCGGGAGGGCTTTGCCTGATGTCAGGGATGGTCTCAAGCCTGTTCACCGTCGTGTTCTCTATGCGATGCGCGAGCTGAAAAACGACTGGAATAAACCGTATAAAAAATCGGCCAGGATTGTGGGTGATGTAATCGGCAAGTATCATCCACATGGCGATACAGCAGTTTACGATACCATAGTTCGTATGGCACAGGATTTTTCTTTAAGGTATATGCTGGTTGACGGGCAGGGTAATTTTGGTTCGGTAGACGGAGATCCTCCCGCTGCGATGAGGTATACCGAAGTAAGGATGACGCGCCTTGCTCATGAAATGATGGAGGATATTGATAAGGAGACAGTTGATTTTTTCCCTAATTATGACGAGTCTCTGACCGAACCTTCTATTTTGCCTGCAAAAATTCCATGCCTTCTGATTAATGGATCTTCCGGAATAGCCGTCGGCATGGCAACAAATATTCCCCCGCACAACCTGACCGAGGTTGCAGATGCGATAAGAGCTATTATTGATGATCCCGGTATTTCATGTGAAGAACTAATAAAAATAGTTCCCGGCCCTGATTTTCCGACCGCTGCCATCATTTACGGAAAGAGCGGAATTTCCGAAGCCTATTCCACCGGGAGAGGCAAGGTTAAGATACGTGCCCGCGTTAAGGTTGAAATAGATAAAAAGAATCAAAATGAGACCATAGTGGTTACCGAGCTTCCTTATATGGTCAACAAAGCCGGGCTTATAGAGAAGATTGCTGAGATGATCCGAGATAAGCAGTTAGAGGGCATAAAGTATGTAAGGGATGAATCCGACAGGGAGGGGATGCGGATTGCCATCTGTCTGAAAAAGGACCAGGTGGCGAAGGTGGTGATAAACCATCTTTATAAGCATACCCGCATGGAAAGCACCTTCGGAATTATTTTTCTTGCCGTGGTTAACAATAGGCCGGAGGTCCTGACGTTAAAGGAGATACTTGAATATTTTATTCTTCACCGTAAGGATATAATAGTAAAACGAACAAGGTTCGATCTTAAAAAAGCAGAAGCGCGGGCGCATATACTAGAAGGTCTCAAGATAGCGATAGATAATATCGATGCCGTCATTTCATTGATCAAAAGTTCCAAATCTCCTGGAGATGCCAAGATTGGACTCATATCGAAATTCAGCATGACGCCAATTCAGGCCCAGGCTGTGCTCGATATGCGCCTTCAAAGGCTTACAGGCCTCGAGCGTGAAAAAATTGTTGAGGAATACAATGCTGTTCTGAAAGATATCGCCAGATTCAAGGAGATACTTGCAAGCGAGCAAATCGTTTTGAATATCATAAAGGATGAACTTGCCCAGATAAAAATTGAGCATGGTGATTCCCGCCGGACCGAAATCGTAGAGGAGACAGAGGATATTTCCATTGAGGATTTGATTGTTGAAGAGGATATGGTTGTAACTGTTTCCAAGGACGGATACATCAAGAGAACTCCCGCAAGTGTTTATCAGGCCCAGGGGCGCGGAGGAAAAGGGAAAACGGCGATGGGCACCAAGGATGAGGATTTCGTAGCGCATCTTTTTGTAGCTTCAACCCACCATATGTTCCTGTTTTTTACAAATCAGGGGAAAGTATACTGGTGCAAGGTATATGATATTCCGGAATCAGGAAGGACAACCCGCGGAAAGGCCATCGTAAATCTCCTTAACTTTAATGAAGGTGAAAAGCTTACAACCATTCTTGCCGTAAAGGCTTTTGAACCCGGTTCGTATGTAATAATGGCAACCCGACAGGGGTTGGTTAAGAGGACGGATCTAATGGATTATAGCCGTCCCAGGCTTGGAGGAATCAGGGCCTTGCATCTTGATGAGGGTGACGAGCTTATCGCGGCGCGGATTACAGACGGAACCCTTAATGTTTTCGCGTGTTCCGCGACGGGAAAATCTATCCGTTTTCACGAATCGGATGTGCGTACAACAGGCCGCATTGCAGGCGGAATGCGCGGCATGCGCCTTGCCGACGGTGACCGTATTGTGGGAATGGAAGTCTTAACTCACGGTCAGACACTCGTTGCTGTTACGGAAAACGGTTTCGGAAAAAGGACATCGATAGATGAATATCCTGTTCAGAAAAGAGGGGGAAAAGGTGTCATAGGTATAAAGACTACCGAACGAAACGGCCAAGTAGTAACAATACTGATTGTTAACGATGCAGATGACCTTATGCTTATGACCGATACGGGAAAGATTATCCGCACTCCCATAAGCGGCATTTCTGTTATCAGCCGGAATACCCAGGGCGTTAAGCTGATTGAAAGGGATACGACTGAAAAAGTTGTCGGCGCTGCGAGGCTTGTTGAAAAGGATTAAATAGATTTTTAAATGATTAAAATTACGGATATAACCAAAACAAGGATCGGTGTGGTGGGTGGAGGGAGCTGGGGCACAGCTCTTGCGAATCTTCTTGCGGATAAAGGATTCAAAATAGACTTCTGGGTTTTTGAGAAAGAAGTTAAAGATCAGATTCTGGAAATAAGAGAAAATAAAGTTTTCCTTCCAGGCGTGAAGCTTTCTTTAAATCTTTTTCCTTCAAATGACATAAAGGATGTTGCTACACGAAAAGACCTGGTTTTGTTAGTTGTTCCATCCCATGTAATGCGCGATACCGCAATGAAAATTTCAGGCTTGATTGCGAAGGATACCATAATAGTATCAGCTTCAAAGGGGATAGAGAACAGCACATATCTGACAATGTCCGGCGTGCTCAGGGAATGCCTTACCGGAATTCCGGAGGGTAACTTTACAGCCCTTTCGGGACCAAGCTTTGCAAAGGAGGTTGCAAGAAAAGTTCCCACCGCAGTTACCGCAGCCTCAAAAGACCCTGAGGCGGCAGCATTTGTACAATTTATTTTTGCCACTCCTTTTTTCAGGGTTTATACTAATGACGATGTTACAGGTGTGGAACTTGGCGGTGCGGTCAAGAATGTCATCGCCATTGCAGCCGGGATTGTAGACGGTCTCGGTCTAGGATTGAATACGCGAGCCGCCCTTATTACAAGAGGACTGACTGAAATACGGCGCCTGGGGCTGGCGCTTGGGGCTAAGCCGAGAACTTTTACAGGCCTTGCAGGTGTCGGTGATTTGCTTCTGACGTGCACCGGGAATCTTAGCAGGAATCATACTGTAGGGAAAAAAATCGGGGAGGGTATGAAGTTAAAGGAAATCCTTTCCGAAATGCGCATGGTTGCAGAAGGTGTAAAAACCGCAGAGTCGGTCTACAATCTTTCTTCAAAACTTGGCGTAGAGATGCCCATTTCCCATGAAATATACCGCATACTTTATGAAGATGTTTCTCCAAAAGAGGCTGTTCTCAGGCTTATGACAAGGGATCTTAAGCAGGAAATGGATGAGCAGTGATAAAAACAATAAAGGCGAAGGCCATAGAGAGAGGCTTCGTGACAAATTCATGTCATCAGGCTTCTCCGGTTTCCACGATTACGAAGTAATAGAACTTCTCCTGACTCTTGCCACTCCCCGCAAGGATTGCAAAGATGCCGCAAAGGCGGCATTAAGGAGATTTAAAACTCTTCAAGGAGTTCTTGAGGCTTCACCCGGTGAATTGTGCGAAATAGAAGGCATAGGTCCGAAAAACCTCTTTGGAATAAAACTTGTTCAAGCCGCCGCGCACAGGTATCTTGAAAAAAGATTGATAAATAAAGATCCGATAAACAATTCAAAAGAATTGTTTGAATATCTCAATCATGATCTGAGGGATAAAAATATAGAGTGCTTCAGGGTTATCTTTCTTGATGCCAAAAATAAAGTTATCAGGACTGAAACACTCTTTAAGGGCTCGCTTACATCAAGTTCGGTATATCCGAGAGAAGTTGCGCGGGCCGCTCTTGATTATCACGCCGCCGCCCTTATATTCGCTCACAATCATCCCTCAGGAGATCCGGCGCCGTCTTCGGAAGATATTTCAGTTACGCGGCAGCTCATTTTTGCCTGCAAGGTTATGGGGGTGACAGTTCATGAACACATTGTGATCGGAGATAATAAATATTTCAGCTTTGCCGATAATGGATACATAGAAAAAATCAACCGCGAATTTGACATGCAGGTCAGGGAACTTAAATGACGGATAACAGGAAAAAGCATCCCTATTGTTTTGCTAAACTCGAAGTTGTTTTTCCGGAAGGAGAAGACGGCTTGCGGACCACTCCTGAATCCTGTTTCCCATGTTACTACAAAACCGAGTGCCTGCGTGAGGCGATGAAGGGAAAAGAAGGGCTGAAGGTTAAAGAGGAAATGGTCGACAGGGCATATGATTCAGGAATGATAGGTTTTTTCAAGAGATGGTCGGATAAGAAGGAATTCCACAGAAAAATTCATGAAATAAAATGACAGCATAAGAAAGGAGGAAATCTTGAAAACAATAAAAGATGTTAACCTTTCAGGCAAACGGGTGTTTATAAGGGTGGATTTTAATGTTCCTCTGGATGAAAAACAAAATATCACCGACGATACCAGAATACGCTTTGTGGTTCCGACCTTAAAATACGCCATTGACAATAAAGCAAAACTTATAATTGCTTCTCACCTTGGAAGGCCAAAAGGCAAAGTAGAGCCTCAGTTCAGCCTATCTCCTGTATTAAAATGCCTTGGCTCTTATCTCGGCAAAGATATAAGGATGGCGCCTGACTGCATAGGGCCCGAAGTAAAATCGCTTGTATCTTCAATGTCTGATGGAGATGTCCTGCTTCTTGAAAATCTGAGATTCCATCCCGAGGAAGAGAAAAACGACGATAAGTTCGGAAAAGAACTGGCACAGCTCTGTGATGTTTATGTTAACGACGCTTTTGCAGTTTCCCACAGGGCGAATGCTTCCGTTGCATCGATAACAGAACATGCTCCAGTGTCGGTTGCCGGATTTTTACTTCAGAAAGAGCTGGAATATTTCAAAAAAGCTATGGCAGATCCGCAGAGGCCGCTTGTTGCTGTTGTTGGAGGGGCAAAGGTTTCAACCAAGCTGGCCGCTTTGGAAAACATGATTCAGCGTGTTGATAAAATAATCATCGGCGGTGCGATGGCCAATACTTTTTTGAAAAGCAAAGGTATCGATGTGGGATCTTCAAAAATTGAAGAAGATCTTGTGGAAGTGGCAGGAACAATCATTAAGAAGGCTTCCGAAAAGGGAATCAGACTCTATCTTCCGGTTGATGCGGTTGCGGCAGCTACCTTTTCTCCGGATGCAGCGACAAAAATTGTGCCGGTTGCTGAAATTCCAAAAGGCTGGATGGTTCTCGACGTAGGGCCTGCCACATCGATGCTTTTTTCAGAAGCGCTTTACGATGCTAAAACTATAGTCTGGAATGGCCCTCTCGGTGCATTTGAAATGGATGCTTTCAGCAGGGGAACAATGTCGATGGTAAACAGCCTGGCAAATTCCCATGCCCTGACGATAGTCGGCGGAGGGGATACGGATACGGCGGTGCACAAGGCTGGAGAAGCAGACCGGATAACCTTTATCTCAACAGGAGGAGGTGCTTTTCTTGAGCTTCTTGAAGGAAAGACTCTCCCGGCCGTTGCCGCCCTAATAAAAGCCCAGCAGAAAACAGGATAGAGGGAAAGAGTAAATTTCGACTTTTTTGCGCTATCGTCAATATTGATGAACTCGTAAAAAGCAATTTTATGCCGCTTTGCGGTAATCTATATTCGACGAACTCGTTTGAAGTCTTAATATGCTCTCTTAATGAGCTTTTTGGGGATTTTTAAATCACTTTGCTAAATCACAAGAAGGTTTGGGCTGACGCCCTCAAAGGCTTGTGATTTTTAACGCTCAGTTCTTTAATAATCTGTTTCCCAAAAATCTCAAATCCGTTAGCATATTACTTCCAACTGCTTCATTATAATCGATGAGTTCGTTGGAAGTCATAAAAGTGTAGTAATATTTTAAAACCACTAGGAGCAATAGGCTGAAAATATTAAAAGCGGATTCGTGACCTTCGTGGTAAAAAATTGCACTATTTACAAAGCTATTAAACAAGGAGGAAAAATTGCCATACTGGAGTGTCAGGGAATCTCTTAGCCAGGCAAACAGACTGAGACGATCTTATTACGAGCTTTTAAGAGATGAACTTGACCAGTTCATGCTTCAATATTCCCTTGTCGATTCCTTCAACAATTTTTTAAGCAGGAATAAAAATTATCCTTTTGTCGAAAAAAGAGAACTAAAACCCCGCGCCCGCATATCCGACATAGAATATGAATCTCAGAACACCTTTCTTGTCATTTTCATTGAAGATACTATTTCTGCGGATCATAAAAAATATATCAGGTTCTTTGATGTAAATAAAACCAGTAAAACTAACATGATAAGTTCAAAGACGCTTCCCCTTGTCAGTACATTTGACAGAACTCAAAAATTCCTTGATTCTGTAAAATTTTTTGATTTTATGGGAATACTGCTTCCTGTTGACTATTCCCTTCTTATTCAAAGGGATCCTTCAAGCAGATTGGCAGACCGATACGCTTTAACCCATTTTCATGTAAGGATAGACTGGCCTGTGGCGGATGCGGCCGAAGATCTTGCGAGGACTCTCCGTTATATTTCAAAGGATCTTTATGAAAAAGGCGATAAATATGCTGAAGATATCCAGAAGAAATATTTCGAATATTACGGACTTCCCGTCATGGCCGGCGGAAGGAGAACCGCTGCAATTGTAGCTTCCCAATATCTGAGAAGAATTCCATGTATTACGACCGTTTATGCGGGAAGCAGCGGATCGAGAGCTTTGATAAGAATTTCGGAGAGAGGTGTTTCAAAGGCCATATTGATAAAGCTTACCGAGGAGGAATTGACTGAGACATCGGCTTCAAATAATATTTCCGTCAACAGTTTCAAGAAGAATTATGTTGTAGCCAGGGACAGGAAGGATAATATTTGCATATTTCAGGTGTCGTATTATCCGACAAGTCATGCAAGGCCTCCTGATGACGGAAAACTGAGGGAATTAAAATCCGATCTTTACTGGCAGACCGTTGATGGCCAGTATATTATGCCAAAGCCTGGAGTCTGGAAATATCCTCCGCTTCCGCACAATATAATCTACACATGACGGCTTTGTAAAAAGTCATTCTGCTGTGTTGCACTTCATGTTTCGTCATTGCAGCGTACTAACATGTACGCTTCATTCCTCAAGATTCGTGCGCCTTGCATAATGAGCTTTTTACTTTGCCATCTGAATTTGCGTATATAAAGGAGCCGGAATTCAGAAGCCAGAATGAAAGGGTTTTCCGGAAGAAGGCTGATACCATTTAATTGCAGCGAAAGATATTGGTTGTGGTGATAACTCACTGATAATGTCCCAGCATGAAGAAGTGGGTAAATTGCTGGAGGCATATACCGCTTCCATTCTGAATCCTGGATTCTGGCTTCTGACTCCTGAATAGTTACATAATTTCTTTAATCATTGCAATCTCATCACAATCGGGGAATTTCACGCAAAGAATGCAATCAGACCAGATTTTAATAAGAGGAAGTTCGGTCTTGTCAACATAAACAAATCCCATTTTTTCAAAAAATCCGGGTTTATAAGTAAGAGAAAAAACTTTTTTCATTTCATAAGTTTTTGCTTCGGCGAGAACTGTTTCGACAAGCAATTTGCCTATCTTTTTTCTGACATGATCGGGATGTACGGCAAGAGACCGGATTTCGGCAAGATATTCCCAGCAGAACTGCAGGGCGCAACATCCAATAATATCACCGGTTGTGTCATCCTCATAAACAATGAAATCCCGCAGATGGTCATAAAGTTTGCTGAAAGGGCGGGGTAACAGTTCTCCTTTGCTGCTGTAAATCTGAAGAAGGTTGTATATTGCCTTTATATCATGTATGCTTGCCTTACGAATCATTAGAGTTCTTATAACATCTTTTAGAGTTAAATCAAGTAATAATATTAATTTAATATGAAATAACATATTGACAATCGCCGGTATTTATGGAGAATGGATAAGGCCGCACAAGAAGTCCCGCAGATAGACACATGGAACGCTTAAAAGAGTCAATTTCGAATGGATACTATATAGGAGCTGACTATGCCTTTCAAAATTAAACCGTCGTATCTTTTTATTCTCGTCTCTTTGTTTATATTTATTCAAACCGGCTTAATTAATGCCCAGCAGGATAGCGGAAGTCCGGCTCAGGAGAAGGAAGAAATAATCGGGGATGAAATCGGCTCCGGAGCTGTTGATAAAGCAACCGCGGAGAAGCTGAGCAAAATGGCACCGGAAGAGGTTCAGGCTCTAGACAGGAAACTTGCTGATGCTCTTGTTCTGTATTATGATAGAGAATTTGTAAAGGCGCTTCCTATTTTTCTGGAAATAGCAAGCAAGGCTGAGACCATGGATATCATGTTCTGGATCGGGACAAGCGCAATGAAAACCGGAGAGAAGGAACTTGCTGTTGAAAAATTTAAAAAAATGCTTGTGATCGATCCGCAATTAAACAGGGTAAGACTCGAGCTTGCCACAACCTATTTTTCAATGGGACGTTATGATGAGGCGAGGAAGGAGCTGGAGATTGTCAAAGCTGCATCTCCGCCAAAGGCAGTTATGGATAACATGTTAAAATTGATGGCTGCGATTGATGAAAGAACCCGGAAAGTATCTTGGAACCTGAGGTTAGCCCAGGGCGTCATGTGGGACGACAATATCAACTCCGGTCCTGAATTGGATACATTCCAGGTTCTGGGAGGCTCTCTGACACCGGACAGGATGACGGCTGAACTGGAGGACGAAGGTGCCGTGACCAGCCTTGCCGGAAATCTCCTTTTTGACTTGGGAGAGTCAAAAGGTCTGATGTGGAATAACGCGCTGTCATTTTACAACAAGGCATATTTTGATTACAGCGAGTTCAATTTCTTATCAGTTGATGTTAACACCGGACCATGGTGGGTCGGACGCAGGGATATTTTCAAAATTCCTGTGGGTTATACTGAAAGAGAATACGGAAGCGACCGTCTCTCTTACATGCTGCACGTTGATCCTGAATATGAGCATCATTTCAACCAGTATTTCAGCCTGAAGGGGCTCTATTCATTAAGCGCGGAGAATTTTTATTTCACAAGCAGATCGGGACTTGACAATAACAAGCGCCGTTTTGAACTGACCCCGGCCTTTTACCTTGATAACCGCAGGCACATTTTTGCCCTTGCGGCCGGGTATGACGACCATGATGCTGATGATGACAGAAACACCTATGACGGACCGTACCTCAGCTTATCCTATTTTACAAAATTTCCGACCCAAACAGAACTCTTTCTGCAATATCAGTGGGCTAAGAAAGACTTTGAGGACAAACCGCTTCTTTATAACCTCTATCGCGAAGATAAGCGGCAGGGCATAACCGCAGTGCTTAGCCAGGGTTTTATGAAGTATTTTTATGCATCCTTTGCTTTTACATACACGGATAATGATTCCAATGCCGAAATATATGATTATGAACGCACCTCATATACTTTCAGTTTAGGCTGCCGTTTTTAATCTGTTTTTTATCTGTTTTCTATCATGGAGGAACACATGAAAAAATATTTCTTTATGGCGCTGATTGTAGTTTTATTTTTGTTTGGATTGGTTTCTTTATCTGTGGCCAATACCGGATTTCCCAGAGGAAAATCAGCTGCTGCCGATATTCTTCCTGATGAATTGAAGTCTGTAAAAATTGAGGATTATTTTATAGAATCAAAAGGTTTGCCTGCAGGTTGGATTCAGAATGCAACAGGACATGTAGTCGTGGTCCATAAGGATACAAGCAGAGCTTATTTTGCTGCGACGGGGGATACAGTTTATCAGGAGGATGTTTTTTATACTCTGAAGGATTCCAGATGCCGCATCATGTTTTCCACAGAAGATATTATAACGATGGGTGAGAACAGTAAGGTGGTTGCTGATGAAATAGTTGACGACCGGATATCTAAAGAGAAGAAATCCTCCATAAGCATGTTGAAAGGTAAAGCCATGTTTTACGTGGTGCGCCTGTTCAGATATAAGAATATTTCAGCAAACGTAAAGACCCCGACTGCCGTTGTAGGTGTCAGGGGAACAAAATTCGGAATTGAGGTGAGAAAAACTGGAGAAAAAGTCGCCGATGTTTCGGACGACAGCTTTATTTATCTTGCCCAGAATGAACCGGGTAATATTGAAACAGTAGTTTATGGTTTTGAGGGCACAGTGGATGTAACCTCGACTGTCGACGGAATAATGCAGACCTTGGGTGCAGGTGAAAACCTTGTTTTGGATAATGCCGGTGCAGGCGATGTTGAACCGACAGATCCAAATACTGCTAACCAGTTTGTCAGAGAAACTGAAAGCGGAGGCAGTGACGGTGGTGGTGGATCCGGAAGCTCGGGCGAAGTCGGAACAGACAAGAGCGGGGGAGATACCGGTGCAGGGGTGGAAGAAGGTGGTGAAACAGGAGAAACTGGAAATACCACCGATACCGACTCTGAAGATGTGGCTCAGACCCTGTCGGCTCAGTCTATAGGGATACCAGGTACCAGAGTCGGCTATTTTTCAGCTATCCTAACAAGATTTGACGGAGCTAACACTTACCTGGCCGATGTTTATGCCAATTACTCTCGAGTCGATATCAGCAGCAGCTCGGTGAGCGGAAAATCAATAGTGGACCCTGCCGGATCCATGACTGCAGTCGGGACAGGCTCTGATGAGTTAACTTCTTATCTGACAAGGATAAATACTGTCGCAGGCGGGCCGTATGACAGTGGTGACCTGGGAACTACATGTGAAATGGATAATGATGTGAACACTCCCGGGTGGCCTGCGGATGAGACTCTTGGCCAGAACAGTTATATGAAATGGGGATTTTGGCGAATGTCAAGATGGGTGCCGGGGGACAGTACCCCGGCTTTTGCCATTACAGACCGGGCATACTATGTAGAAGGTTTGCCAACGTCCGATGCTGCGGTTGTTGGTATGTCAGGCGCTTACACCTATGAAGGTCCAGCCTGGGGTACCTACTTTGACGGAGACGGCGGAAAGGACATGACCGGATCATTTAAATGCGGAATCAATATGACGGACAAAACGGTGACGGATTTTGATATGTCGGTATCAGGAGGAGGTCGTGCCGCATCCATTGGCAACGCTTCAGGCAGCTTTTTCGGGTCAAGTGGTGAGTTTAAAATTACGGGAGGGGATTGGTTTTTAACAAATTCGTCACCTTTGAATATTGTTACGGGTGGGGTAATTCAGTCAGGCGCCAATGCATTATGCACCGGGTCGCTCTTTGGACCGAATGCCGAGCATATGGGAGGAGTCTGGGCTATGGATAAAGGGTCAGGCGATAATGCTGCTGTCGGCATTTTCGTCGGAGACAAGGGCGGCTCGCCGACTATCCCTGCGGCACCGCCTGATATTCCTTCTCCGCCATCACCGCCCCCGGATGAACCGACACCGATAACGCCCACTGGTCCTACAGATAAAATGGGTTATTTCACTGCAATGTTAACACGCTATGATGGTTATGAGTATGTTAATAATGGCATGTTTGTAAGTCATACTTTGGAGGACTTAAATGGGTTGGATAAGGTTGCTTCTGACATCATATATGGTTATACGATGTCAGTGGATGGTTTAGCAGGGAATGACGGAAAGTTATCATCTGTTGATTATCATGATGGTGGTGGCGGTGGTATAACTGATGGCCCGTATCCTGTCACCCGAACAGTTCTTGATCAGAATCTCTATATGGAATGGGGATACTGGACACAAATGAATCCTATGGTCGATACCGAGGGAAATACTAACTGGGTTCATAATAGAGGGTACTATACTGCAGGGGATAATACCGCTGATATATCAGCATTAAATCAAACTTGGACATATTCGGGAGGAGCCGAAGGTACCTATTGGACGGCTGCCGGCGGAGCCAACATGACCGGCTCATTTAATGCTACAGTTAATTTTTCTACCCCGGAAATTACAGACTTTTATCTATCCGTGTCAGGGGAAGGACACAGCGTCAGCATCGCAAATGCTACCGGTCCTTTGAGCGGCTCTGATTTTGTGCTTTCAGGAGGGACGTGGCAGATTGATAGTTTAGCGGCCACATTAACCGCAGGATACGGATCTGTGTATGGGCCTGAAGCAGAAGCTATTGGAGGAGTCTGGGGGGTTAAAGAACATGAAGGTGAAATTCCTCAATACGCGACCGGCATATTCCATGGAGACAAGCATAATGAGCCTATATCCCCAGAGGTACCGTCACCGCCACCAATAACACCCACTGGTCCTACAGAGAAAATGGGTTATTTCACTGCAATGCTAACACACTGTAATGGTTATGAGGATGTTAATAACGGCGTGTTTGTAAGTCATTATATGCAGGACATAGAAAATGGAACGGATTTAATTGCTGATGACATTGTCAATGGTCATGAGATGCACATAGATGGTTCAGAAGAAAAGTTAACCTCGGTTGTTTATTCTTCCGAGAGCGGTGGCGGTGGTATAACAGGCCCCTATCCTGTCAGTCGTACAGAACTTAATCACAATGACTATATGGAATGGGGATACTGGGCGCAGACTACTGCTACCTATACTGCTATGCCCGATAATGATGAATATGATAACTGGATAAATAACAGAGGGTACTACATTGCAGGGGATAATACCCCTGACATATCAGCCTTGAATCAAGTGTGGACATATTCAGGAGGAGCCGAGGGGACCTATTGGACTGCAAATGACGGCCTTCCAGGTGGTGGCATTAACATGACAGGTTCTTTTAATGCCACTGTAAATTTTGGACTTACATCTGGACAGATTACAGACTTTGATCTGACTGTTTCAGGAGGAGGAAATAACGTTACAATGTCTAATGCGACTGGTTCATTTGACGGCGGCGGTTCTTCTCAATTCACTTTAGATGTCGGGCATGGCACGGCGACGACGATCAATAGCGCACCCGTCAAATTAGGAGAAGGATATGGATCAGTATATGGGCCCAGTGCCGAAGCGATGGGAGGAGTCTGGGGAGTTAAAGAAGATGAAGGTGCAGTTCCTCAATACGCAACCGGCATATTCCATGGAACAAGGTAATATGATAACGTAAAAATAAGACAGGGCCTATTTTGTTTTGATTGTATATGCCCCTTTCCAGTCTTTTTCAGGCGGATTTAGTTTATATTCATTGCAGCGGGCCAGCATTGTCTTGCTCGGCCCGTCGTTTATAGTTATGTCGAGAGCCGATATGAATTGTTTTATAGCAAAATCCCAGTTGCTCTTTCTGTATGCCGCAAGTCCTTTTGCGTAACTGTCAAAAGTCCTGCGCATAACATCATCAACATCTTCAGTAATCCCCACGAGTTCGTATATTGTGACAGGCTCATTTCTGCCGACCACGTTCACCGAGTCTATTTCGCGTGTTACAATGCCGTTTCCTGCTGCAGCAAATGTCGTATCGCTTATCATTGTATAAATGCCGTAAATCTTGTTGACTCCTTCAAGCCTTGCGGCAATATTGACCGTATCTCCCATCATCGTATAATCCATCCGATTTTTTGATCCCATGTTTCCCACCACTGCGTTACCGCTGCAAAGTCCTATGCGCATCTTAAGTCCCGGCTTCTTTTCCTGTTTCCATTTTGACCTGAGAGTCACAAGTCTTTTCTGCATTTTTATACATGCTTTGCAGGCAACTTCCGAATGATTAGGTAAGTCATTCGGCGCTCCGAAAAAAGCAATTATTGCATCTCCTTCAAATTTATCCACCGTTCCCTCATATTCGAGGATGATATCGGTCATTTCAGTAAGGAACTCGTTCAATAATTCAACCAGCTCTTTAGGGGAGAGTGTTTCGGAAATGCCTGTAAAGCCTTGGACATCTGAAAAGAAAGCGGTAATATTGCGTTCCTGTCCGCCAAGATTGAGCTTCTCAGGTGAATCTATGAGCTGTTTTACAACGGAAGGAGCGAGGTATGTCGAGAATGCGTCTCTTATAAATTTTTTCTGTTTGGATTCTGCAATATATCTGTAAAGTGTAATGCTTACATAGACTATTATCATGACCGAAAGAGGATAAACCAGGTTCAATATCCACCCCTTTCCGGAAAAAAGGAACTGGCACAGAAGAATATATCCGAAAAATAAAAATATCGATGCAAAAGTGCCTGCCATGACACTGGTTCTTGGTATTATTATTCCAAGAAACAACCCGGCAATGATTATTGCAAATATGTCGAAAAGATTGGCCCAGCTCGGATGGTGCATAAAGTCTTTGCCGAGAATGCTGTCTATAACATTTGCATGAATTTCAAGACCGGGGAACACATTTGAAAACGGGGTTACCCTGAGGTCATATACTCCTACGGCGGTTGCTCCTATAAGGACAATCTTATCCTTTATAAGATTTGTATCAGCTTCTCCTTTCAGAATGTCGGTTACCGGAATATGAGGAAAAGATTTTCCAGTTCCCCTGTAGTTGATTAGTATCCTTCCGAGCTCATCGGTTGGAATCGAGATATCCCCGATTTTTATTTCACCGACGCCATATTCATACAATTGAACAGAAGGCTGGCTGTCAAAAAAAGAGCTGATAGCGACAACGGATAACGGAGCATACAGAGAATCCCTGCATTTCAGAACGGCGGGAAGCCATCGGACTACTCCATCTTCATCAGGAAACATGTTGAAATAACCCGAATAGCCTGTTGTTTCAGAAATGACATTAATATTTGACTGCGGAGAGAAAGTTTCTATTAGCGGGGCGCTTCTGGCCTGTTCGGAGGAATAAGAAATAGATTTGTATTCCGAGCCCTGAACATTTTTCTGGTGCATGCGGATTTCATTTTCATTGATATGCCCGACCGATGCCTCATCGGTCTGGAAAAAATAACCTAGTATCACTTTTGCTTTTGAGTTGCGTATTGCATTTGCAAGAAGCCTGTCATTGTCCGTATGGAATTTGAGATCCTCAAGATATTTTATCAGTGAGGGATTTGACTGGTTTAAATCTCCCATCTTTTTCTGGATGTCTTCTATCGCCCTGACAGTGCTCTTTTCATCTGCTTCAAGAAATCCAATATCGAAAGCGATTACTTTGGCTCCGGCATTTGAAAGCCTGTTGACAAGCTCTGCCATTTTTGATCTCGGCCAGATCCATTTGCCTTCCTTTGCGATGCTTTTTTCGTCTATTACGGCAAGAACGACATCCGAGGTAGTTGGTACATTCCCTCTTGATTTGAATCTCAAATCAATGGTTTTCAATTCCATCAAATCCAGAAAAGAAATGCCGTATAAATATGAGAGAGTTACAATAAATACAGCGATAATTGAGATAATGACAGGGTTAAACTTTAATTTGTTTTGAAAAAGAGGCATAAATATTATCCGTTTCGTTATTTTATCCCAAAGAGCAGAACCAATTGCAAAAGTCCAGGATCGTCATTTCCGCGGAAGCTGAGCACGTAGTGAAGCACCAGCGCTATATAGTCTTTTCAAAAACTTCGGGCTCCAGCTTTCGTGTGGGTGACACATTGTATTGAGTTTTGCAATTGCCTATTTATTTTTATAACAATATTTTAACACCGCTCAAAAGTCAATATTCCGTCGGATTTCATTCCGGTTCCGTTCCTTTTCTGTAAAGAGCAGTTGTAACAACCTGTGATTCGGATGCTGCCGGATGGCTTGTTGCAGGATCTATCTTTACAAGGACTACCCCGTCAGGCACTTTAAAGACCTCATCCTGTTTGCTTGAAAGGGCTTTTGACATAAAATCGATCCATACCGGGAGGGCTGTTTTTGCACCTGTTTCTCCTTTACCAAGAGAAGCCGGAATATCACGGCCAACCCATACTCCTGCCAGCACCGACGGTGAGAAGCCGATAAAAAGTGCGTCCTTGTGATCATTGGTTGTTCCTGTTTTGCCTGCAACAGACCGGTTTAGGACACGTGCAGCAGCTCCTGTGCCTTCGTTTATTACAGCTTCCAGCATGTTTGTCATTATTGCGGCCCCTTCTTCAGACATTGCAATCCTTTTTTGGGGTTTTGTCCGCCATATGATATTGCCTCTGTGATCTTCGACTTCGGTAACGCAGAAGGGTTTGATATATTTTCCCATGTTTGGAAATACAGCGTAAGCTGATGAGAGTTCTACCAATGTCATACCGGATGTGCCGAGAGCAAGAGAAAGGTCGGGGGCAAGAGGAGTTACTATCCCGAGTTTGTGGGCAAATTGAGCTACTGAAGAAGGGCCGAGAATTTCCGCAAGCCTTATGGCAGGAATATTCTCTGAAATGGCAAGAGCCCTTCTTAATGTTATTTCTCCTTCATACCCGCCTGAATAATTATGAGGTATCCAGTCTTTGCCGCTTTTCCCGCCTTTAAAGGCAACCGGGGCATCCAGAAGCAATGAATGCTGGGTAAACCCGCGTTCAACTGCAAGGGCATAAATAAAAGGTTTGAATGCCGACCCGGGCTGTCTTAAAGCCATTGTAGCCCTGTTAAAGGGGCTTTTATAAAAATCATTGCCTCCTGTCATGGCAACGATTCCACCGGTCTTTATATCAATTGCGATAAGAGCGCACTGAGGATCCGGATTTGACATGCCGCGTTTTTTCATTCTTTTTGCTATTGCAGCGATTCCGTTTGCCGATGACTCTTCGGCAGCATCCTGCAGATTTGACAAAAGAGTGGTATGAACGGTAAGCCCACCTCTGTACAATCTTGATGCGCCAATTACTTCTTCGAGATAGTTTTTTACATATTCGGTAAAATAAGGTGCTATGACCCTGCTTTGCTCATGATTAAAAAGTATAACGGGATTACCTGCCGAAGTATTATATTCGGTTTCGGAGATTATTCCCGTTGCCAGCATCTGCTTTAGTACGATATTTCGTCTTTTTTGAGCCGCATTCAAATTTATGAGAGGAGAAAAACGGGAAGGTGATTTGGGCAAACCGGCTATCATGGCGCATTCGGTAAGACTCAGGTACTTTGCTGATTTTCCGAAATACAATTTCGAAGCCGATTCAACACCGTAAGCGCCGCTTCCGAAGTATATCTGGTTGACATACAGTTCCATTATTTCATCTTTGGTATAGCGGCGTTCAAGCTGAAATGAAAGGATAGCTTCCTTGATTTTCCGCAGCAAACTTTTTTTCGGGGTAAGAAAAAAAGTTTTTGCAACCTGCTGTGTTATGGTGCTTGCGCCTTCGGCATATTCCCCCGCAATTATATCTTTTATTATTGCACGAAGAATTCCTTTTATATCCACCCCGCTGTGCCTATAAAAGGTTCTGTCTTCCGTTGCAACAAGCGCTGCTTTGAGATAATATGGTATCGTTTTAAGCTGTACAGGTTCTCTTTTTTCCAGGTAAAGCTCCGAAAGCAATATCCCATCGGCGGAATATATCCGTGTCACTCCTGCCGGCCTGAAAGACTCAAGCGAGCGTATCTGGGGAAGATCCCTTGTTAATGCAATAAAAGTTCCTGCAATAATACCTGATATAAAAGCTGCAAATATAATGATGCATATTTTCCGGAAGCTGAAAAGACGATTATTTTTATCGGAAATTACAAAATGTTTCATAATTAAAAAAATCTCAAAACATTATATATTGAAGCTCACCGCAGCAAGCTAAGGGGAATCTTCGACCGTAGGGAATAGTGTCTATGTTTTAATTCGCTCGCTAACTCCGCTGCAAGCAACGAGGAATGCGCTCGCTGTTTCGGTTCAATTTCTATCTTTGTGCTTTTTGTGGACTTCATTGTAAAATTTAACCTTTTTACAAAGCCATCATAGTTGACTATTGTACAAAGTAATTATAATAGTTTTATAATACACATTCAATTTGTGGAAGGAGGCAGATAAATGACCCATCATCACAATCATCACGACCACGAAACGGATTCAACGCTATCTTTTGATCAGAAAATACCAAAACTGCTGGTGCACTGGATTAAGCATAACAAAGACCATGCTGAAACATACCGGGATTGGGCCAGAAAAGCAAAAGATAAAGATATGGGGAATATATTTATTCTTCTTGAGGAGGCCGCTGTTAAAACAGAAGAAATAAACAGAAAATTTGAGGAAGCATTAAAGCAGATACCTTCCTGAAAAGTCGTACAAGTGTGTTATTTTTTATTGAACCGTGAAGAACACAACGCAAAAGAAAATATTATGTGCTTTTTTACTCCTTTGTGTTCTTCATAAACTTTGTTGTAAAAATCAGCCTTTTTACGAGACCATCAATATTTTACTCTTTGAGCGCTTGTCCTTGATTAGTAATTAGCATATTATTTATCAACAATATAATATCTATATAAATCAATCTGATATGCCAATATTACCTGTCGGATAATTTCAAACATCATACCATTTTATTATCAGATAATAATAATAATATAACTTGACATTAAATCTTAATTAAATTACTAGGAACGGCCAAGTTATATGAGTATTTTATAAACTGTATTAATAATAATATTAAGCTTTTAACTAAATAGCTTATGAATACTTTAAAGCATTAGATATTTTAACATATGGAAATTGAAAGGAGATTGAACAGATGTCTGTTGAAAATAAAGTCAAAAAAATTATTGCTGAAAAATTGGGTGTTGATATTGAAAAAGTCATTCCCGAAGCTTCATTTATTGATGATCTCGGCGCTGATTCTCTTGATCTTGTTGAACTGATAATGACAATGGAAGAAGAGTTTGAAATTGATATATCGGATGATGATGCCGAAAAGCTTGTTACTGTCAAAGATGTAATAGATTACATAAATGCTCATTAACAAAGTATGATATCTAAGGTATTTATAAAAAGGAGGAATCTTTGAGCAGGCGCGTTGTTATAACGGGAGTTGGGCTGGTTACGCCTCTTGGAATAGGCGTTAAAGAGACTTGGTCGGCCTTATGCGCCGGAGTGTCGGGAATTACCGAGATAACGAGGTTTGATACCACAGGGTTTAATACAAAAATTGCGGGTGAAGTCAGAGGGTTCAGGCCGGAAGATTTCATGTCAAAAAAAGAAGCGCTACGCTCAGAACTTTTTATTGCCTATTCAGTTGCTGCTGCCCGCATGGCTATTGAAGATTCCGGAATTGTAATTGATACAACAAATTATGACAGGGTTGGCGTTATGACCGGATGCGGATTAGGCGGTCTGGGATTGATGGAAAAAACAATTCTTGATATCAATCGAAAAGGCCCCGGTCGGGTCAGCCCATTTTTTATTCCTCTTATGATTGGGAACATGGCTCCGGGGATGATTTCAATTCTCTTCGGTGCAAAGGGCCCCAATGCATCGATTGCGACAGCCTGTGCGGCTGGCACACACGCTGTCGGAGAATCATTCAGAGCGATTAAAAACGGAGACGCTGATGCTATGATAACAGGTGGTGTTGAAGCTGTCATAACATCAACCTGTATAGCCGGTTTCAGCGCTATGAAAGCTCTTTCGACCCGCAATGACGAGCCTCAAAAGGCGTCACGTCCTTTTGACAGGGAGCGTGACGGTTTTGTTGTAGGAGAGGGAAGTGGCATCCTTATCCTTGAAGCACTCTCAGGAGCGCTTGAAAGAGGAGCTAATATTTATGCGGAGGTGTGCGGGTTTGGAATGACGGGGGACGGGTACCATATGACATCGCCTCCCCCGGATGGAGAAGGCGCGGCAAGATGCATGAAATCGGCGCTTATAGATGCCGGAATAACATCGGGGAGAGTTGATTATATAAATGCGCATGGCACATCAACCCAGCTTAATGATTTGTATGAAACAAGAGCAATTAAATCCGTTTTTGGAGATAAAGCTCATACAATACCTGTCAGCTCGACAAAATCGATGACCGGTCACCTTCTGGGCGGAGCGGGGGGTATCGAGACCGTTTTTACTGCTCTTGCAATTCATGACGGCATAATTCCACCTACCATAAATCTCAATAATCCTGATCCGGAGTGTGATCTTGATTATGTTCCCAACATGGCCCGCAAGGCAGAGCTGGAAACAGCGATGACCAACTCTTTTGGTTTCGGGGGCACCAATGCCGCTCTTGTTCTGAAAAAATATCATCCCTGATATTAACTGTTCGGGTGGATAGACTGTAGACGTTTAGGCTGTAGTGGAATGGTTTGAAATAGATCAAAGCAGATGATCATCACGTCGGTTTATGAACCGGTTATTATGAAAAACCCTGATAGCCTTCAGACTAAACGACCTGAGTAGTTAACGCAGATATTAGGCCCCGTATGACCAACAAAGACCGGGCAGGACGGACAGGATAAGGCGGGATTTATTTTCGGATGAATTTAGAAAAATATGAACAGATAATTAAATCAGGAAACTGTTATATAAGTCCTCAGAAAAAGTCGCTATTGGCTGAAGCTCTGCCCGGATGGCCTACTTTTATCTATTATGTCATGCTTGCTGATCATATTCTGAGAGACAGCCTGATGGCCCGTACCGGGAAATATGACCAGGAGAGATGGAGGCGGTCAGCTTTTGAGATAGTTAAAATTATTGAATCTTCCGGAGGAAAGCTTAATTTTTCAGGCCTTACTCATATTTCCGGGAAGAATGGACCTGTCGTATATATTTCAAATCATATGAGCATGATCGATACCTTTATCATACCTTCCATTCTCCTTGCGTTTGGCAGGTTGACGTTTGTGGCAAAAGAAGAACTTCTTGATTATCCGGTTTTAGGATCAATCATGAAAGCCATAAAACCAATAACAGTATCCAGAAAGAATCCGAGGGAAGATTTTGTTAAAGTCCTTTCAGAGGGAGCAGAATACATAAAAAACGGTTATTCTGTAGTAATCTTTCCCCAGGCCACAAGGAACGCCGTTTTCAATCCGGCTTCTTTCAATTCATTAGGTGTAAAGCTTGCGCGAAAGGCGGGTGTTCCTGTTGTTCCTATTGCTTTAAAAACCGATTTTCAGGGAAACGGGAGGATTGTCAAAGACATGGGCCCGGTGGACCCCGGCAAAATAATTTTCGTTGAATTCGGAAAGCCTCTTGAAGTAAAAGAGAATGGCAGCGAAACCCATCAGATCATAGTCGAATTTATTGTCAATAAACTGATAAAATGGGGTGGTTCGGTCTGGGATCGCGGCCCGGTGCAATGCTCAAGTGAATGAATAATATTGATCAGGGAGGAATATTATGAAGATAAAAGCCATTGAACTGTATCATGTTTCAGTGCCTCTCAAAGTGACTTTCTGGCCTTCGTGGATTCCTGGATATCCCCAGACTCATAACAGATTTACATTGATTAAAATCATAACCGACGAGGGAATTGAAGGTTATTCGGCAGGTTCGGCAATGGGACGGGAAAGAGAAGGCCTGGGAGATCTTCTTGGCGGTTATCTCATAGGCGCTGATCCGACTGATATCGACAGGATGCAGGGACTCCTGAAACAGGCCGGATTCCTCGGATGGCGGAACTTCTGGATAGAGCCTGCCTGCTGGGATATAATCGGCAAGAAAGAAGGAAAGCCTGTTTATGAGCTGCTCGGAGGGAATGCCCGCCCGATAGAAGTTTATCTTTCGACAGGAGAGATGCATGATCCGGTAAAGAGAATTGATGAACTTCTAGGAATGAGAGAGCACGGTTTTAAAACTGCCAAGCTGAGAGTTAAAAATGTTCACCTGAAGGATGATATAAGGCACATTGAAACTGTAAGAAAAGGAGTTGGTGACAAGTTCGTTCTCGGAGTCGATGCAAACCAGGGATGGCTCGTTTCAATAGTTGACAGGATTCCTGCCTGGGATCTTGCCCGCGCTGAAGCATTCGCTGCAGCATGTCATGATAATAATATTGACTGGCTTGAAGAGCCGCTTGATTCAAGGGATTTCGATGGCAACGCAGCCTTGAAAAGAGTATCAAAGGTTAAAATTTCAGGCGCAGAGATCAACTACGGCTGGGATGAAATCAAGATAATGTTCGAAAAAGACTGTTTTCATATCTACCAGCCTGATGCAACTTTTGCAGGCGGTATTGCCCAGGTCATGAAAGTCATTGAAATGTGTAAAAAACAAAACCGCCTTTTTACTCCCCATACATGGACCAATGGCATAGGGTTTTATGTAAACTGGAATATGGTGTTGGCCGACCGGGGTAACATTCTTCCACTTGAGTATCCGTTGGAAAAGCCTTCCTGGATACCGGAATTCAGGGAAGGAATCATTGAGCCCGTTATTCCGGATAAAAATGGGATGCTTCAGCCGTTTAAAAGACCGGGACTCGGATTCGAGATCGACAAAAGATTGTTGCGGAAATATGGAAAACGTTTCTTCAGACTTACCGAGACAGGCCTTAAATTCAAGGTGATCCGCGAAAAAGGATTAAAGGCCGCGCTGGAGCTTAAAAGGCGCAAGGGATAAGAATATCAGCAGTGAACGAAGCTGGCCCGGGGAGCGGAAGATCATGACTATTAAAATCTTTGTAACAGGCGGGACCTTCGATAAGGAATATAATGAACTTAACGGAGCGCTGTTTTTCAAGGAAACACATCTTCATGAAATGCTGAAACTGGGACGGTGCAGGCTGGAGTTTGATATAACAACCCTGATGATGATAGACAGCCTTGATATGTCGGATTCAGACAGAAAAATCATCCTTGAAAACTGCATCAGGGCAATTGAAGATAAGATTGTTATAACACACGGAACCGATACGATGGTTGAGACCGCAGGAGTCATTGCAGGTTCCGTCAGGGACAAAACAATCGTTCTGACCGGAGCTATGATACCCTATAAATTCGGAAGTTCGGACGGGTTGTTTAATCTGGGAAGCGCCCTCGCTTTTGTCCAGACTCTTCCGAACGGAATTTATATAGCCATGAACGGGAAGTATTTTAACTGGGACAATGTGAGGAAAAATAAAAAAACGGGAGTATTTGAAGAGGGCGGTTATATATGGTGAGAGTATGGATAATCATCATCTTGGTAGGAGTTGTTATTTTTGTATTATTCCGGTCAAGAAAGCCGAGAAATTATGAAGGCCCTTACACCGGAAGTGCGGTTGAAATTTTAAATAAGCGTTATGCAAGAGGGGAGATTTCAAAAGAGGAGTTCGAAAGAATGAAAAATGATTTGATAAGATGATCTGTGTGGATATCAGAAGGAACAATTTCAGATGATTGTACCATTTGCGTCTTTTTCTTCCATAATGATTTTTAACACCTGCTTTTCTTTTGAACCCGGGACAATGCCTGTCAAAACAGATTCGAGAACTATTACCCCGTCCTGATTACGGTAGACAGCATCTCCTTTTGCTTGCCCCTTTTCATTAATTTCGGTTATGGTGAAAGTGCAGGTTATGGTGTCTCCGAAATATACTGGTTTTTTGAAGCGAAAGTCCATTCCTGATGCCAGCCATCCCACCTGTCCCCCGATTTCAGTGATCAGGCTTGCGACAAGAAGTCCGTGGCAGATGAGTCCGTTTAATTTCTTTGCTTCCGCGAACCGCCTGTCATAATGTACAGGATTATAATCCTTTGTAATATTTCCAAAATATTCGGTATCTTTTTTTGTGAATCTTCGCCTGACGGTGAATGTGTCGCCTTTTTTCAAACCTTCGGCGGCTTTTCTTCTGATTTCAGACATAAAGAATCCTCAGCCTCTATTTTCCCATACGCCGGGTATTAACGTATTGCAGAATTTGCATTTGTTTCCTGAGAGGTTATATACCGGAACGGAATACCCTTTTCTCTGTATCAGAAGTTTTTTGCAGTTATGACAATATGTATTTGTCCCTTCGTGGTTAGGAACGTTACCCACATAGACATAGCGTATTCCTTCCTTCATTGCGATACTCCGGAAATATTCAAGAGTTGATACGGGAGTTGGCGGAAGCCTGTCAAGCTTGTACTGCGGAAAGAACCGCAGAAAATGAAGGGGATGATCCGGGCCGAGATCGGCAAGAATCCATTCACACATGCGTTTAACCATTTCAGGATCATCTACGTAGCCTGGTACGACAAGATTGGTCATCTCAAAATGGATACCTCTGTCGTATAAAATCCTGAATGTATTCAAAACAGGCTCAAGCCTTCCGCCATTGAGCTTTCTGTAGATATCGTCACTGAAGGACTTGATATTAACATTCGCGCCGTCCATATATCTGCATAGTTCAAGAAGTGGCTCTTTATTTATGTAACCATTCGATATCCAGAGATTTGAAAGATTTTTTTCTTTTGCGAAACGGGCGATATCTATCATGTATTCAAAATAGGAAATCGGTTCAGAGTAAGTGCACGCAATTGATTCTGAACCGCTTCTCAATGCTTGTCTGACAACATCTTCAGGGAAAAGCTCGCTGTGGCGGACTTCACCTGGTTTGGCCTGGGATATCTCCCAGTTCTGGCAATTGAGACAGCGGAAATTGCATCCTGCCGCAGCGAGTGAAAAGGATTTAGTCTGAGGTTTGAAATGAAAAAGAGGTTTTTTTTCTATCGGATCGATATTTACGGTGCATGGATTCCCGTAAGAAAGGCTGTATAGTGTTCCGTCTATGTTGACTTTTGACCGGCAGACGCTTCTGTCTCCCGGAGACAACTGACACCTGTGGGGGCATATGCCGCATATTACATTCCTGTTGGCAAGCTTTTTATAGAGAAATCCTTCTTTTGACCATTTCCAAGGCTTATCCGGAGCATCTCCTTTAAATATCTTTCCCCTGATATTATCCGGACCCGGCCTGATTCCATTTTTTTCATCAGATGACCAGAGAGCAAGGGATGAATCCGGCGCCGAGAGCATTAATGCCGTACTATATAGAAATTGCCTTCTGTTTATCTTATGCATTTTTCTTCACCGTTATCATAAGGCTGATGAATTTTAAGCCTATCAGACCCGTTGCGGCCCAGATAATGCCGAAATATGGAATGACCGCTACGCTGATAAGAAGAGTTCCTGCAGCCGCTCCTATAAGATCGGCTGAAAAGAGTCTTGTGACAGACGGGTTATTGTCTCCAGTAAGTTTTAAGGCTGCCGGAAACTGATATCCGCACGTCATAGATATAATAAAACCATATGCAAGAAAAACCGGCAGGGGAATCCTGCCTTCTCCGTTTACGAAGGCCAGAATCAAAAGACCTGTCAGAAATATAAGGATGCTATCTGTTATTGCAATAGAGATCCTTGTATCATTCCCGCGTATATTTTCAAACCTGTTTCCTATCCATGCTCCCGGCAGGAGCCCGGCAAGAAAAACAGTAATTATCAGTCCAATTTTAATATAGATATATCCGAAAAATATCTGAAAAGCGAATATGACAAGAATTTCGGTCCCCATAGCCATGCAACCGGTTGAAAAAAGCACAAACTCTTCTCTTGTTATCCTTATCAGGTATATAATGCACAGTACCGATATAATAAAGATAAAGGCTAGAGGAGATGTTGAAAACTTTGCAAACCATTGTGAAAACATAATACGCATGAGTTGCGGGTGGATATCGGTATTTATGGGAGCAGATTTGTCGATGAGTCCGCTTAAACGACTGATCCTCTCTTGTGTAAGATTACCGTAGTAGTAGCCGCTGATGTAATCCGTTTTTATTCCTTTTTTGTCAAGGGAACCGGGGATATCTGAACTGATCGGAAGCTCTGAAGCAAGAAAATAGATCTTTTGCCCGGGAAGCAGGAGGATATTACTAAAATGTTTTGACAAGGTATTATAAGCTGAAGATATTTTCTGACGTTGCGGCTCTGCCAGATAATTATCATATCCCTCCATTGAGAAACTTAAAATGCCTCCGGAAGAGAGGCGCTTTTTTACGATTTCATAGAAACCGTCTGTATAAAACCTGTTGATCTGGTAAGTTTCTGGTTCGGGCAGATTCAGAATGATTGCGTCGTAGGCTTTATCCGTATTTGCAAGATGTGTCCGTCCGTCCAGATTTATTACATTAAGGCCGGGGATCTTTTTGATCATGCCAAAACGGAAGAGTGCTTCCGATACCTCCGGATCCAGTTCAATATAATCGACTGCTTCCGGACGGTATTTATCCAGTTCTTCCATTATTCCGCCTTCAGCTGATATAATAAGAATTCGTTTAGGGCTTGAAATCTGGGAAAGGGGATAATGTATGGTCTCTTCAGCGTTCGAAGCATTCTGATTGCTGAACAGGGGGATACCGTCCCCTATCAAAGTATACTGCTCCCTGTCCCGATGGACTTCGATGCGCCCGTACTTTGATTCTTTGTAATAGGCAAGTTCGCCTTCTGGCGGAATAAGGAATTTTTGTTCAAACAGAATGCCTGAAACAAGGATAATAAAGGCAATCCCTGTCAACGCGATTGCCAAAGAGTTACGTATGCCCGAATGTTTGAAAAGCGAATATGTTGCTGCAATGAGAAATATGTTCGAGATAAAGACGGATTGAAGGGGTGAAAAAAAATAAACAAGGAAAAAGGAGAAGAGCGCACCTCCTGTGACATCCCCGAGGCTGTCGGTTATGTATATGTATGATCCGGGATATTCAGGTTTTGAAATCCTGAGCACAAAAAGACTGTACGGCAGAACAAAACCTATTAGAAGAGCATACGGTGCTGTTGATAGAAAAATAAAGGTAAATGTCTGATAAAACCCCACAGAGCTTCCGTGAATAAATAGGGTATCTCTGAGTTCTCTTATCAGAAGAATCTGAACAGCCGGAAGAGCCGACAGAACAAGGGAAAGGATGCCTAACAGATTGACCGACGAATTTTTTTTCACGCAAAAAAAACGTGAAAATACAGTTCCGATACCTCCAAGTATAAGCCATGAAAACAATATCATGGCAATTACAAATTCATTGCCCTGGAATTGCGCCAGAAATTCGCGTATAGTCAATAACTGGGTAACAACAGAGGAGATGCCTGTTGCTATGACAACCAGTAATACCGGGTTCTCATTTTTCCTCTTCAAAATACTGAACATTGTATGTCAGAACTTCCAGCTTAGAGTTTTTCCATGAATCGGAGGGCAGGCCTGCCTTTGTGCAAAGATGTGAAAGAAAATCTTCAGGACGTTTCAGTTGTTCCCAAACCTGAGGTAAAAAAGTTGCGCTTGCATGACCTTTCCGTATTATCACTCCGTCTATACCCGGGCGAAGTTTATTGATAAGATCTTCTCCGTTCTTGTATGCAAGCGGTTGCGGCTCGCTCAATATGCTGATTTCTATCTCGACCTTGTCGAATTCTTTTGCTGTTAGAGGTGAGAAGCGGAAATCATTGAATGCCGCGTTTATGGCGTTTCGTTTAATTCCTTCAGGAATCGTTTCGTTTGCAGCAAGATTTCCGATGCAGCCTCTGAGCTGGTTACGGATTTTAAGGGTTACGAATGTGCCGCTCTTCCTCTGCAAATCCTTTTCAGCAATTTCTGATGCGGATATAATTTGCTCCTGTCTTGATTTTATTCCGAGTTCATCCGATATGGTTTTTCTCGCAAGCTTAAGAAGGATTTGTCCCTGTTTATCGTTCAGCCTGTTTGATAAATTTTCATTTTCCATAGTAGGCTCTCCATAAAAGGCAATTGATGCATATCCTACAACCCTTGAGCGTTCTCCTGCCGTGTCTCCGCTGTTTGAATAGTGAATGAGAACCGGTTTCCATCTATATTTACCGGCAAGGCTCAAGATTGTAAGAACAGGTATTTTACCGCATGCGCTGTTATCACGCTTAAGCAGCTTCTCTTTTTCGAGGTTAAGTATCATGCTAATTGTTTCTCTATCCCTCCCGACGGCCTCTTTATACGGGAGATAGTGTGAAAGATCCGAGCTTGCCACAAGAAATGTATTGTCATCGAGTATCGGGTCTATTGCGCCTGCGATTTTGTTGTAATCAGCTGATCCGACAACAATTGGTACAATCTCGAATTTATTAAGATAAGTTTGCAGGAAGGGAAGAACGACTTCAAGTGAGTGTTCATTTTTATCCGAAACAGGTATCAAATGGAATAGTTCTTTCTTGAGTCGAAGTTTTTCGGCATCCTTATGAAGCCTGACCGGGCCGAGCGGTGTTTCATATATGTCTGAATCGGATATTGCGCAGCCCGAAAAACCTACCCTGTGATCGGGTCCCATTAAAATTACTTTTGAAAATTGTTTTTCGGAAAGAACCATAGAAGCATGTGCTGCCGTCAGGCCTGAATAAATATAACCTGCATGCGGCAGGATAAGAGCCTTCAGTGATTTGCCGGAAGGAGCAGTAAAAGGCGTCTCTTTTGCTTTGGATGTAAGGATTCCTATCGTTTGCTCGATTTGGGCTTTGTCGGAAGGATAAAAAGAACCGGCATAAGCTGGTTTTCGTATGTTTTCAGCAAGACAGGCCGAAGTTGACAAATAGAATATGAGGAAAAAAGCCGCCAGAAAAATAATAGATTTTGCTTTCAGCGTCATCGCATCTTTCCTGTTTATAAAAGGTAAACCAATGCCTTTTAAATACAATGATATATAGAAACTGTCAAACTAAAATGTGCTCTTATTGATCTATGTGGCGAGATATTTTATTAACGATTTCAATCAATTCTTGACACATTAGAGTATATTTCCTATAAATCTAATTATACTGCAACCGCCAGTTAGGACATCTTTACAAGAGGAATAATGGATGCTCAATAAAGGGTATTATAACAAACTTATATATAAGAGGTAGTTATGGCCGGAGGATATACAGGAAAGTATTGTGTCGTGGACCTTGGAAGCGGGCTGATAGACACTGTTGAGCCGGGAGATGCGTTTTACAAAAAATATCTTGCCGGGTACGGCCTTGGGGCAGCAGTTATCATGGAAAGACAAAAACCCGGAACAGCGCCGCTTTCACCCGAAAGTCATCTTGGCTTTTGTTCCGGATTGCTTACCGGCTCAGGCGCATTTTTTTCGGGCCGGTTCATGGTTGTCGGAAAGTCCCCTCTTACCGGAGGCTGGGGGGATGCAAATGCCGGCGGATTTTTTTCGCAGGAGCTGAAAAAAACCGGATATGACGCGGTTTTTTTCACCGGAAGATCTGAAAAGCCGGTCTGGGTATTCATATCGGATAATGGAATTGAAATTAAAGACGCCTCTTTACTTTGGGGAAAAGATATTACAGAGACTGAAGGTCTTATAAAAAAGGAACTGAATGATGATAAGGTCCAGATAGCTTCGATTGGAGAGAGCGGGGAGAAAATATCCCTTATTTCCGGAATTTCAACAGACAGTGGTCGTGTTGCCGCAAGGTCGGGTCTTGGCGCAGTGATGGGGAGTAAAAATCTGAAGGCGTTTGCAGTAAGAGGAAAGAAAAAAATTCCTGTAGCTGATGCGGAAACGTTAAAGGAAATTAATAAAAAATTTATCAAAGACTATAAGAAATCAAACATAGCCGACAGGCTGACCTTGCGGTTTATGAATTTATTCAGCCTGATCATTGCCAGAACCGGCATATCCGTTCCTGCCACTCCTTCTCTTGTCAGGGAGATTTATAAGAAATACGGGACTTCCGGTCTTACTGTTTATTCGGCCATGACCGGCGATATGCCTATCAAAAACTGGAGCGGTGTAGGCTACACAGATTATGCCATTGAAAAAGCCGAGAAAAACTCGGATAAAAACGTGGTAAAATACCAGAAGCGCAAATATGCCTGTCAATCCTGTCCTCTTGGTTGCGGCGGAATTATTGATGTGGAAAGAGGGCGTTTTAAGGGTAAAAGCAGCCATAAGCCTGAATATGAAACACTCGGCGCTTTCGGTGGTCTTCTTTTAAATGACGACCTTGATGCGATTATCGAACTGAATGAGATGTGCAACAGAGCCGGTATTGATACGATTTCAACAGGAGGAACGATAGCTTTTGCAATCGAGTGCTTTGAAAACGGGATAATAGATGAAAAGACGACGGGTGGTCTGAAACTGGGTTGGGGAAAGACGGAAGAGATAATAAAACTTACGGAGATGATGATAAAGAGAGAAGGATTTGGCGATATTCTTGCTGATGGAGTAAAAAAAGCAGCAGGGAAAATCGGAAAAGGCTCGGAACGATTTGCAATGCATGCGGGGGGCCAGGAGCTTCCGATGCACGATTCGAGGCTGGACCCAGGGTTTGCAATTGCATATGAATGTGAGCCGACACCAGGCCGCCATACAATTTCGTGTTATCTTTATGCCGGCCTTTTTGGAGTAAAGAAGAAATTCCCCGAAGCGCGCCGTATGATAAAGAGCGCGGAAGGCAGGAGTTCAAAAAAAGTGAGGGGCTATGCTGCCGGCAGTTTTTACATGCAGCTTGTAAACTGCACCGGTATGTGCATGTTTGGAGCTATAACCAGTTCTCTTCCTCTGGTTGAATATCTGAATGCTGTTACAGGCTGGAATCTTTCCGCCGATGAATATTTGAAGACCGGAGAACGCATACTGAATATCAGAAAAGCCTTTAATGTGAGGGAAGGAATAAAGCCTGCCGATCAAAAGCTCAGTGACAGGGCTCTGGGTGCAATACCTCTTTCCGGAGGACCGCTTAAGGGTGTTACCGTGGATATGGAAAAAATCCGCGGGGAATTTTTTAAAACTGTCGGCTGGGATATAAATACAGGAGGGCCTACCGCAGAGAAAATGAAGGAGCTTGGAATATAAAAAGCCGGACATCGGACATAGAACTTCGAAGTCTGAAAAACCGAAAAGCCGTCGTCATGATTTATGGCCTCAAAAAACCGAGAATTCTAACGGCAAAGTTAAAAGCTCATTATGCAAGGCGCGCGAATCTTGAGGAATGAAGCGTACATAGAAGTACGCTGCAATGACGAAAGGTGTAGCGCAACACAGCAGAATGAGCTTTTACAAAGCCGTCGTCAGGATTTGATTACTTCCGAGATATGAACAAGCGATACGCTCTGGCCTGCCTGGCTTCCGCAAAAGGTCTTTATTGCCGATGCGGTTTCGGGAAATGGATGTCCTATCCCGACCGCCATCCCATGGTTTATTGCATGAATTTTTAGCTTTAAAAGCTGATTAAGAATTGCCGATTCTTCCACTACATTGTCCAAAAATAGATTCCTGTGTGCCGCAGCCATCTTAAGATATTTTGCCGTTGCGAAACCTTTTGAATGGTTTGAGGTAAGGCTGTCAACGAAAAACATGTTTCTCTCTTTAACAGCACCTAATGCATGATACATTTTATCGGGCAATGCTGTAAATTTCGATCCCATATGATTGTTGATACCTGATGCAAAAGGAATCTCAGAGATGTTTTCTTCCATTACCCTCATAATGCGTTCTTTCCCGTCTCCGGCGTATAAAGCTCCAGGCCCAGGATCTATTGCAGAGTTGTAAGGTTCCATAGGCTGATGCAGCATTATTTCGTGACCGTTCTTTTTAATTTCCAATGACAGGTTTATCGAATTGGTAAGTCTGGGGAGTATTGAAAAGGTTATCGGAACACCGAGATCCAGGAATTGCCTTGCGCGGGAGATACTGTATCCGATGTCGTCGATTATGATTGCGATCCCTGCGGTTTGTTTTTTGTTACTTACTTCGAGTGCAAGTGCTTTCGAAAAAGAATTAAAGCCAAGCAGGCATGCAGCCGTCATGGCGGCACTATCCCGCAGAAACCCCCGTCTGTTAATATTTTTATCAAGATAAGACATAACGTATTTTTTAAGATGAATTGTTATATAAAATGCCGGATATGCTGAGAATCTGATATAAAGCCGGGAAATCTATACAATATATGGTGGTATATGTCAAATAAAAACACTATATATTGTAAAAAAGATTGGCGGGAGTGAGGCCTATCGGATAAAAAAGCCTCCTGAAATTATTTACAGGAGGCTTTTTTGTAAATTTATATAAAAAGCAATCGTCAACTATGCCTTATCCAGTTGTTCTCCTGGATAAGCATTGTGGTCGGATTAAGCAAAAGTCCGTTAACACTTGAAGCTGATCTCACGCCTTTTAAAGCCTTCAGATTGATCTCTTTGCCTTCAGGCTGAATAGATATGACAGTATCGAAAAGATCATTTACATCATTAATCTGCGCCGGCAGTCCGCCGGGACCCATGGTATCCTCTCTATGTATGCGGACTGTAAACCATGCTTTCAGAGAATTATTTTCTACGAATGTCTTCAGGTCGGATAGAGGCTCTCTTTGCGATTCATCAAAAGGAAGACCATCTATAAAAATTAAATGGGGTCTGAAAATATTCTGCTCCATCAGGTCTGTCAGTCTTTCTTCAAGTTTAGGCACGCTGAATCCTTCAACCTCGAATGTCATTATAAATCTATGAGGGAGCATATCCTCGAATATTTGTTCCTGATCTGCCAGACTGTATTGCAATGCGATGTTGCGGAAAACTTCCTTGTACCACAGGCCGACTTTTTTCACAGGATCATTTAAGCTTATATGCAATACGTTTTTATTGCAAAGCAGGCTGTGTATCGCCAGTTGGATAAGAAGAGCCGTTTTCCCGACACCTGCACGCGCCATTACAGCTCCAAAACTGCCTTCAGGCATTATTTCTTCAGATTCACACCCTGTAAGTTTTCCCAACGGATGGTGGAGAATAAAACCTTTTTCAAGCATTTTATATACTCCTCTCTATATGATGTTTTGTTAAGTTATAATTGTTTAGAAGTCGTTTCAAAACCCCGACTGAGGTCTGATAGCTGTGTTGCAAGCCTCTTCAAAATGCTCACATACTACCGTGTATGCTGCGCTTTTTCATCGGCTTGCGCCTTGCTCTCAAACCTGATCC
>RPRI01000029.1 GCA_003818505.1 Desulfobacteraceae bacterium
AAAGAGCGGCTCTGATAATTGAAATCAGATCTGTAAATCTGCTGATATCAGGTATTTCTTCTGATTTACCCGATATCAGATATCGTACTCACTTAAAAACCGGAGTTTCCGGATGGACACTAACTATCTTTATCCGGCAGGCCTGTCAAGGCCTTTGGGGTTCTTCTGGTTTCTGTGTTCGGCTAAAATGAATGATTTATGAGATTTTTTAAGAAGGAATCAAACATAAGTCTTGATTTAGAACCATAATCATGCTGTATCATAATACTAAGATAATCATAAAAAATATACCATTTGTGTAAGGTTTTTACCTTATAACCTTTGGCTTTCGGGAGGTTGATATGAAGATAGAAATTATTAAAGCAGACAGACTAAAGCCGCTTCCGGATAGTTCCTCCCTTGGCTTTGGAACAATATTTACCGATCACATGTTTAATATGGATTATAGCCCCGAAAAAGGGTGGCATAATCCCAGGATAGAGCCTTATGCGCCTATTATAATGGATCCGGCGACCATGGTTCTTCATTACGGACAGGCTGTATTTGAGGGGTTGAAAGCATACCGGACAAAAAAAGGCTCCATACAACTTTTTCGGCCTGGAGAAAACTTTAAACGCCTCAATCGTTCCTGTCAGCTACTTTGCATACCCGAACTAGATAAATATTTTCTTCTGGATGCACTAAAACAACTGTTGGCCGTTGAAAAAAACTGGGTTCCCAGCGCGCCTGAAACTTCTTTGTACATAAGGCCGACGGTTATTGCCATGGACCCTTTCCTGGGAGTGAGGGCATCCAATGAGTACCGGTTTTATATAATTTTGTCCCCTGTTGGGGCGTATTATGCAGCAGGATTCAATCCTGTTAAAATTCTGGTAACAAAAGAGCATGTCCGTGCTGTCCGCGGCGGTGTGGGTGAAGCCAAAACACCAGGAAACTATGCGGCAAGCCTTTATGCGGGTACGAGTGCTCATAAGCTTGGCTATACCCAGGTTCTTTGGCTTGATGGAATTGAGCAAAAGTATATAGAAGAAGTCGGGGCAATGAATATTTTTTTTGTAATTGATGACGAAATCATAACACCTGCGTTAAACGGAAGCATACTTCACGGTATAACAAGGGATTCCGTAATTGCTCTTGCAAGAGAGTGGAGGTATAAAATGTCTGAACGCAGAATCAGTATTGATGAAGTTATGGAGGCCCATGACTCAGGAAAGCTTAAAGAAGTCTTTGGTTCAGGAACAGCAGCGGTAATTTCACCTGTAGGGGAACTCAGGTACGGAGACAGGCTTATTACTGTATCGGGCGGGCAAGTGGGGCCGATGGCCAGCAAATTTTTTAAAGCCTTAACAGATATTCAATATGGAAGAGAAAAAGATACTATGGGCTGGATCGAGGAGGTTAATATATAGATTTCATTTGCCAGTAATTCAGGAGAAGAATATTGAAAAACCCTGATGCCAGAAAGCATGTTCCGGCTATTGTCGCCAAGATGGAGCAAGAGAAGCTTCCCCCTGTAGTGATTGATAATTTCATATATTATTATAATAAGGTTGTCAGCGGTGAAACAGGAATTATATACGACAATGAGATCGAATGCGTAAGAACAAATGAAATCGATGATATAAACGACCTTTCCGAGTATTATGATGCAGGAAAAAAGGCAATTAAGAAATCCATAAGAATTGTCTTAAATGGCGGCCTTGGCACAAGCATGGGATTAAGAAGAGCCAAATCGCTTATTGAAGCAAGAGACGGGAAAACGTTCCTTGATATAATCGTGAGACAGGCTGAAAGAAGCAATGTCCAGCTTGCCTTGATGAATAGCTTTAAGACACACGAGGACACAGCCGAAGCTCTCAGGAAAATGAAATTACCGGCATTCCCCGTTTTATTTCTTCAGTATAAATATCCCAAGATTCTGCGGGAGGGACTTGGTCCTGCAATCTGGCCGGAAAACAATGAATTGGAATGGAATCCGCCGGGACATGGAGAAATTTATACGGCGCTTCATACCTCGGGAATGCTTGATAAGCTGCTTGCGGAAGGGATATCTTATGCTTTCATATCAAACGCGGATAATCTGGGTGCCACTCTGGATGAAACGGTTTTGGGTTATTTTGCTGAAATAGGATTTCCTTTTTTGATGGAGGTTGCAGAGAGAACCCCGTCTGATTTGAAGGGCGGACACATCGCAAGACACAGGAGCGGGCGTTTAATTTTACGAGAGGCGACCCAGTGCCCTGTTGATGAACTTGATGCCTTCAGGGATACGAGCTGTTACAAGTTTTTCAATACAAACAACATCTGGATAAATCTTGTGTATTTAAAAGAACTTGTTAAAAAACACGGATCGGTTCATTTGCCTTTGATTCTGAACCCTAAGACATTGGACCCAAGAGATGAAGGAAGCCCCAGAGTATATCATATAGAAACAGCGATGGGGGCGGCTATTGCACTTTTTGACGGCGCAACCGCGGTGAGGGTTCCGCGAACCAGATTTTTCCCGGTGAAAAAATGTGAAGATCTGCTGGCCGTGCGATCAGATTGCTATCTTATCAAAGATGAAAAGCTTATAGTAAATCCTGAAAGGACACTTAAGCCGATACGCATAAACCTTGATTCGAAATTTTTCGGTAAAATAGATCAGTTTAATGAACGATTTAATGAGGGTGTTCCATCTCTGATCAAATGTGAATCAATGACAATATATGGAGATGTTGTTTTTGAAAAGAATGTCAGAATTGAAGGAAACATTGTTATTGCAAACAGAGGACACTCCAGGGCAATAATAAAGAAAAATACGGTTATAGACAGCGATATAACATTTTAGATATATATAACAAGGATTTATCTTTTTTTCACTTCGTAATCAACAGTAACGGTATCGCTTGAACCGGGTGCGATTTTCACTGAAGGACTTAAAGCTATTTTTACGGAAAGAGTGTCTGAGTTGTAAATATTATTGAGATAAACCTTTTCAGTATATACCGTTGAAATTCTGTCCAAAATACGGCTTCCTCCGATCAGCACAACTCTGGATGGTTTGATTTTTACTGTTTCCATGAATAAATGTTTGGGCAATTTGCCTGTCCAGTCAATCTGAATTGGCACTTCTTTTACAACGGGAATTCCGAGGGTTACATCGACAACCGGGGGAGTAACCTTTTTAAGAAATATTCCTGGCGGAAGAGATACGTTTTCATCTGTTATCACAAAACTGTTTTTTCCGACGGACGCCCTGCCAAGATCTATTTTGACTTTGACCTGTTCCGGCCGCATTGATTTAATAAGAGATCCTGATCCGCTCAAATTAAGAGTGACCGAATTAATGGAAGTGTCGATTATTTCCACTTCGGAATTTCTATTCATGTATTCAACGGATGTTTCCAGGTTGATAAGGGTTTCTAAGCCTCGTGAAAAGCTGAACCAGACTCCGACAATAAACAGGAAGGAAACAAGCGCGGCAGCGGATATTCTGAAATTTTCTTTACGCTGATCATGCCTAAGCATTGGTCTGTCTCCGAGATATTCCTGCAATTGGTGTTCGAGTTCTTTCCTGTGGTTTACGGGGTATATTCGGGAATTCCTTGCCACTGAAACAGAGCCTCTTTCCTCAGAGACAACAACTACCATGGTGTCGGTAGCCTCGGCCAGTCCAAGAGCGGCTCGGTGACGGGTTCCATAGTATGAAGGAAGATCATTTTTGTGAGAAAGAGGAAGAATGCATGCAACCTCTGTTATTCTGTCTTTGTGTATTATGGCTGCGCCATCATGCACAGGGTTATCGGGCCAGAAAATACTCATTATCATTTCTTTGGACACAATGCCGCGCCAGGGTATTCCGCTTTGAACCACATCTTCTATATCTTCATTTGCCGGAAATACGATAAGCGCTCCGATGTGTTTCCGTGCAAGTTCGAAAACGCTTTCGGCGATTATTTCAACCGGAGACGTAATAGCTTTTTGAGAAAATCCCCAAAGAATTGTTTTAAGGTTTTTTGCCTGCAAAACACTGCGTATTTCATTTCTGAAGACAACAATAATTATTAATGCTGCAACAGCAGTAATGCCCTGAATTGCCCAGCTTGTGATAATAAGTCCCAGGGAAAAAGCCAGTCTTTGGAAAAACCATAGAAATGCAATTCCTATAAGTACTCGGAAAGCATTTGTTCCGCGGAAGAGGATATAGAACCTGAACAATATATAGCTGTTGAGTGAAATATCGACAATATCCTGCCATCTGATGCTTGAAAAAAAAGAGAGAATATTATTCATACTTTAACCGGATAGAATTTTAGCCCTTTACATGACATCCGGCATAACGCCGTGTCGGGGCAAGGGGCGCATGCAAATTGTTCAAAGCTCACATTTGAGCGTGTGAAGATTTATATTGCCAAAATATATGGTATTGTAAATTTTTCAAGTAAAAAATTAATAATTTATCTATCATTTTTATTATATATCACGTGGCATCGAGTATTACGGACTTTCCAATGACGGAAAAAATGAAAACAAATAGCTTGACAAATAATTTAATAAACATTAAATATAACAATGTTTTAGTGCTGACAGACTTATAAAAAGTCATTTTTTGATTGTTACGAGAATATAGTATTAAATGCTCGCAAAGTTCAGATATTCCAGTCTGCTATTCTTACAGGTATTATTATTTTACACTCCGGTATGTCTGAATCATTTTGCTGTGGTTTTTGCTGAAAGGAAATCTTTTATGTAAAAACATTAATGATGCAGAATCCAGAGTTATTGCAGGGGGGCATATGAAAAAAGGAAAAGCAAAAGCAGGACAAAGGAGAATAACTTTTACATTTGAAACTCCCGGGGCAAATAATGTATTTTTGATGGGGGACTTTAATGAATGGGACGAGAAAGTGCATCCCATGAGAAAGTATGAAAATGATATCTGGAAAAAAACTGTTTTTCTTGATCCCGGAAGATACGAATACAAATTTCTGGTTGATGGGCAATGGTATAAAGATCCTAATAATTCTAATCTTTGTCCAAACCGCTTCGGAACCAACAACAATTTCCTGATTGTTTCATAACGAACATCGGGCGAGCAATTTTAACAGCTTTCATTCCCCGGCGCAGGGTATGAAATCATGCGAACCGAGGCACGAATCCCGGCACGGCCTTTAACTGACCGTTTTGCTAAGAACACTTAATGGTCGGCAAACCGGATGAGATAATCTAAGATACCCCGCTGATTACGGTGGGTGGCTTAATATCGAAAAGGGCAAATTCATACTTTTTTAAAAGACTGCCGGGAGAATAACCTTGATGAAGGAGAACTCAAAATGGCAGTAAATGCTTTGGAATTTATAACATGGCTTGGACATTCCGGTTTTTCAATAACAGCAGGCGGAAAAGTTATTTTTATTGATCCTTATGAAATCGGTGATTGCGGAAAAGCCGATATCATTCTTATTACCCATTCTCATTATGACCACTGCTCGGTTCCTGATATAAATAAAATTAAAACTCCCTCGACCTTATTTGTTACGGAAAAGGACTCTGCGGCTGTTCTTTCAGGAGATGTTCGTGTGGTTAAGCCGGGAGATAAAATATTAGAATCCGGAATAGCGATTGAAGCTGTTCCGGCATACAATATCAACAAGAATTTTCATCCCCAAAAAAACAACTGGTTAGGCTTTATTCTAACCATCTGTGATAATAAGATATATCATGCAGGAGATACCGATCTGATACCTGAAATGAGTTCTTTCTGTGCCGATATTGCACTGCTGCCGGTTTCAGGGACCTATGTGATGACTGCCGATGAAGCTGTTGAAGCTGCAAAACTTATCAAACCGAAAATTGCCGTACCGATGCATTACGATACAATAGTGGGATCAAAAAACGATGCAATGGAATTTAAAAATTCTCTTGAAGGATTCTGTGAAGTGGTTATTATGGAAAAATGAATCCTGCAATGAAAAACCGGATATTTGAAAGGGTAGGTAATATTGACTGAAGGTGCCCATAATGCTTCTGATAAGAAGCTTGTTGTTGGAATAGGCTCGGCGCTGGTTGATATTCTGACGCTTGAAGATGAGGCGTTTTTAAACAGAGCCGGAGCCGCAAAAGGCGGAATGATTCTTGTTTCCAATGATATTATTGAAAATACATTATCTATGACCACAAAAAAACCCAGCATTGTTCCAGGTGGTTCGGCTTGTAATACGATTGTTGGAATAGGCCGTTTGGGCGGGGCAGCTCGTTTTGTCGGGAAACTGGGTAAGGATAAGCTGGGAGAACTGTTTGAAAAAGACCTTGAAAAAAACAATGTTGAACCGTTTCTTTTCACGTCTTTTTCTCCTACCGGAAGAGTTCTTTCAATAATAACTCCTGATGCTCAACGCTCTATGTTTACATGCCTTGGGGCAGCTTCAGAAACGAAACCTGAAGAGATTACAGAAAACTGTTTTAAAGGCGCTGTGATTGTGCATATAGAGGGCTACCTGTTGTTCAACAGGGAGCTAATACAGTCTGCTCTTGTTTCTGCAAAGGAAGCCGGAGCTCTTGTTTCACTTGATCTTGCCAGTTTTACGGTTGTTGAGGAATCGAAAGAGTTTCTGGAGAAACTTGTTGATGATTATGTAGATATCCTTATTGCCAATGAAGATGAGGCGTTTGCATTTACCGGGCATAAAGATGAATTACTGGCGCTGGCATCTCTTTCAAAGCTATCTGAAATAGCGGTGTTAAAGCTGGGTAAAAAAGGAAGTTATATCTCAAGGAATGGGGAAATAATCAAAGTCGAACCAAAGGGAAATGGCTTTGCGGTAGATACAACGGGAGCAGGAGATCTGTGGGCGGCCGGTTTTTTATATGGATTTGTTAATGGCTACCCTCTTGAAAAATGTGGTGAGCTCGCTTCAGCCTGCGGGTATGAAGTTTGTCAGGTTGTGGGCGCTAATATTCCGGAAGAAGGCTGGGAAAGAATAAAGGAAATAATCAGGAAATAGACATACGGAGAAACAATGGCAAAAAAGAAAATAACACGAAAAGAACTCCTGAACGAACCGGATGAATTTATATCTTTTTCATCCAGGCTGTTAGGTTTTACAGCAACATATAAAGAACAGATATTATATGCTGTAGGTGCCTTAGTCCTGATTGGAATTGTTTTATCAGGATATGGATATTCTTCTCGCAAAGCAGAGAGAGAAGCTTTTATCATGCTGGAAAAGGCAAAGACGGATTATGAAGTTTCTCTCAGCAAAAATGGCCCTGGAACTGCTTTGAATGAGGCCAAAGATGATTTTACTAAGATTATGGCAAAATACTCAGGAAAGCGTGGTGGAAAAATGGCCGGGCTTGCTTTAGCCAATGCTTATTACAATGCAGGGGATATGGATTCGTCCATTGAGCAATACCATAAAGCGCTTAAGGCTTTTAATGATGATAGTGCTGTTAAAAGCCAGTTATTAATAAGCCTTGGATATGCTTACGAAGCAAAAAATGATTTGCAATCCGCAGTAAATCAATTTGAAATGATTGTTTCAGAACCTGATAATTTCCTGAAAGATGAAGCTTTATTTAATCTCGGAAGGCTTTTTGCAGTAATGGATGATGAAAAAAAGAGTAAAGCCGCCTATCAGAAGATAGTTTCCGATTTTACAGAGTCACTTTATCTTGAAATCGCAAAAGAGCGCGCATCTTGAATTTTCTTTCTTCCAAAATATTAACGGCCCGCCGAAACAATTTCCGGCTGGCCGTTAAGGAGGAAAGATGAACAATTATCAGGTTTAAATATTTATATCTGCAAACTTCTTGCCAGTGTACCATATTAACACACCTCAAACCGATGTGTTTTTGATTATGCTTTAAATCAAGAAGGTTACATGATATAAATATTTGGTTTTTCCTTGATCCCTATTCGCAGTATCTGCTTTTTCTTTAAGAACAAGTTCAATTATTTGAACTGTATCCGGCATGCTATTAATACAACACCTTGAATATCTTAATAATTATTATTATTCAATTATTTGAACTGGGCGCTTGAAGATGATTATATATTATTATATGATGATAAATCAAGGTTTTGTGTAATATTTGCTGTTCATGATTTTGAACCTGCATCAATATTGAACTTTTTTAGCTTCTGACTAAGGCCGCTTTTCCCGATGCCGAGTAATTCCGCTGCGTGCGATTGAACATAATTGGCTTTTTTCAGGGCTCTTGCAATAATTGACTGCTCGATCAGATCAAGTGTTTCATATAATTTTGCATTATGCGGAATTCCTTCAAAATGAAGTGTGTTCGAAACCTTATCCTTGAATTCCCTCGGAAGATCGGATACCCGGATTTTATCTCCTGTACAAAGAATCACGGCTCTCTCGATATAGCTTTCAAGTTCACGGACGTTTCCCGGCCAGGTGTAATCATATAAAAGCCGTTCAACTTCAGCATCAGTGCCTGTTACAGGAGGCCCTGTCTTTCTTTCGGCAGCATATTTTTTTATGAAGTGATCAAGGAGCAGTCGGATATCTTCAAATCTTTCTCTCAAAGGGGGAATTACGATATTCAGAACATTTAAACGGTAAAAAAGATCTTCTCTGAAACGTCCCTGTTTTACCTCTTCTTTCAAATGCCGGTTTGTTGCGGCTATTATTCGGATATCCACAGATATTTGTTTAATTCCTCCGACCCTTTCAAAGGTTTTTTCCTGCAGCGCACGAAGCAGTTTTACTTGCAGATTTTGTGACAGTTCAGATATCTCATCCAAAAAAAGAGTGCCGCGGTCAGCCAGTTCGAACCTGCCTTTTTTCATTGCAATGGCTCCGGTAAAGGCTCCTTTTTCGTGGCCAAACAATTCGCTTTCAAGGAGATTTTCAGCAAGAGCAGCACAATTTACGGCTATAAAAGGTTTATCCCGTCTGGGACTGTTAAAATGTATTGATTTTGCGACAAGCTCCTTTCCCGTGCCGCTTTCTCCTTCGATTAAGATCGTAGCGGACGACGGGGAAATTTTTTTTATGGTTTCGAAAACACTTTTCATGGTCTTGCTTTTGCCGATAATGTTTCCGAAATTATATTGTGATTCCACAACATCACGAAGCCGCCTGTTCTCTTTAACGACTCTGTACATTGCCGCTGCTTTTTTTACATAAATCACAAGCCTCTCGTTGTCGAAAGGTTTAAGTATGTAATTATAAGCTCCTTTCTGCATTGCTTCCACGGCTTTTTCAACTGTTCCATGAGCCGTCATCATTATTACGGGTAGATCGGGGTCCGTCAGTTTTATTCTTTCCAGAAGCTCAATGCCGTCAATAAGAGGCATTTTCATATCTGTGAGTACAAGATCAATGTCAGAATTTTTTATTATTTCAAGTGCGGTGAGACCATTGTTTGCAGTCAGAGTTTCATATCCTTCTTCCTCAAGAACCGCACTTAAAATAGGAGGATAGTTCTTCTCGTCATCAACGATTAAAATTGTTTCCATAATTATTTCCCCTGGACTGCAGGTATTGTTACAAAAACCCGGGTGCCTTGTGTCTGCCTGTTTGTAATTTGAATCGTGCCGTTATGGGCTTCAATGATATTTTTTACTATTCCAAGACCAAGGCCTGTTCCCTTATCCTTGGTGGAAAAAAAGGGATCCCAAACCTTTTTTAATAGTTCATCAGGAATGCCGGGCCCTTCATCTTCAAAAATAATATTTACTCCGTCATTATATGAAGTTATACCGACAAATATTTTGCCGCCCCTGGGCATTGATTGCATGCCGTTTATAAGGATATTCAAAAAAGCTTGGTACAGCATGTTTGAGTCGGCCAGTATTTCCGGAAGAAAGGAGGCCGTTTGTTTTTCTACAAAACAGCCTTTTTCTTCAAACTGCGGGGCAAGAGATGTAAGGTTTTTTTCAAGTATATTTTCAATGCGGCATGATGTTAAGTTCGGTTGCCGCGGTTTTGCAAAATCAAGAAAATCGGTAATGATACTATTAAGACGTATGGCCTCCTCGACTATTATGTCCGGTATTGAGCTGGAAGGATCGAGCGCAGCCATTTTTTTCTTTAACAGCTCGCCTGAGCTTCTTATAATTCCCAAAGGATTTCTTATTTCATGGGAAATTCCTGCCACCATTTCTCCAATAGAAGACAGATGCTCGGAGCGCCTCAGTTGTTCTTCAAGTTTCAGACGCTCTTCAGCGCGCTTATCGATTATCGCTTCCCCTTTTCTGACAACAATAATAAGAATAATAAAAAGAGAGCACATGACAATCGTGATGGTTGAAATAATGAGAAGCTGAAATCTGAAAATCAATTTAAAATCTTCAGACAAATCCTGGACTATTTCAAGAACACCTATGGTTGCATGTTTAGATCCGGGGCGTACATCTTCCGTATGAAGAGGTGTAGTGGTAATCATTTTGTTTTCAGATGGAAAACCGAGAAGCGTTTCAATAAAATTTCCTTTTTGAATCAGTTTCGTTGAAGCCTTCCCGGCAATTGCGCTCAAATATTCCAAGCCACCAACATTTTCTTTTCCTACCATGGTTTTATTGAAACTATATGATATAACATTTTTCTTAGCATCATATATGGATACCATATCGACCTTATAGCCGTGAAGAGTACTGCGAATGACTTTATCGAGCATATCCGCTTGGACTTTATCTCTGAGCTTTATTTTTTTATATTTCAGAGCGGCAGGGATGAAAAATTGCCAGAAAATCTGGTGATTCAGATTTTCGGCAACAAAAAGGGCATACTCTTCACTCCTTTTTTGTTGAGTGGTTCTGATCCAGTCTGTGTTTAGAACGGATAACACTATTGTGCTTATGAAAATTACGATAAGACTTGAAAATGTAAAGAATTTTACAAGTCTGAACGGCCTTACTGTTTCTTCAGATGTTTTCATATAATCAGGATCTTTTATTATTTACAGGGTCAAGCTTTAGGGAAAAGATTATTGCAAGAAATAAATCTTTACAGAAATATACGGAAACAAGAGTATAAAGTCAAGGCGATGCTGTCTGTCATAAAACATCGTTGTCTGTTTTACCGAGCTTTACAAAGCGGTTTTTTTGTTTGACTTGACCGGGTATTGTATGTATTAAAAAACCGACTGTGTGCTCAGTCGGTTTTTCAGGTATAAAGGAGGCGGGTTTGTCAAAAAAAGAAGTGATATTAAAAGCTGCAGCGAAGCTGTTTTCGGAAAAAGGCTTTAAATACACTTCAATGGCCGAGCTTTCCAGGATTACCGGGGCTGCTGAAGGGACTATTTTTTATCATTTTAGAAGCAAAGAGGAGCTGTTTTTATCAATACTGGAAAGGATCAGGGAGACAGTATCAACAGAGATAAAAAATCATTTCAGCGGCGACAAGTATGCAACCGGTATGGAAATGATGGACGGTGCTGTCTCTTTTTATCTCGGTCTTCCCGGAAAGATGGAGGATTGGTTTTTTGTTCTGCACAGACATTATACATATGAGCTTGCTGCGGTGAATCAGGTATGCAAGGGGCATGTTGACGCCGTATTCAATTGTTTTTTAGATCTTTTTGAGAGCGCAATAATTAAAGGACAGAATGACGGCACAATTGCCGATCTGCCTGCGCGGAAAACAGCCTGTGTCATATTTGCCGCGGTTGACGGCCTTATCAGGTTCAACAATTACAATCTTTACAACACAAATTTGCTTTACAAGGAACTTATTGAATCCTGCAGAAGGATTCTGAAAAAATAACTTAATGAAATAGGTGCTGAAGATGCTGACCCGAATTTTCCCTTTTCTTGCATGGTTTAAGAAATACAATCTTGAAGCTTTCAGGATTGATGCTGTTGCCGGATTAACTGTCGCCCTTGTTCTTATTCCCCAGTCAATGGCCTATGCCCAGCTGGCCGGACTGCCTCCTTACTACGGGCTTTATGCTGCCTTCATTCCTCCCATGATTGCCGCGCTCTTCGGTTCAAGCCGTCAGCTCGCAACAGGTCCTGTCGCAGTCGTTTCTCTGATGACAGCAGCATCTCTTGAACCGCTTGCTACCGCCGGAAGCGAAGGCTTTATCGCATATGCAATTCTGATGGCTCTCATGGTTGGGGTTTTTCAGTTTGCGCTCGGTGTCTTGAGGCTCGGTCTCGTTGTCAATTTTCTCTCCCATCCTGTTGTAAACGGGTTCACAAATGCTGCCGCAATCATAATAGCAACTTCCCAGCTGTCAAAGATGTTCGGTGTCAATGTCGATAATGAGGCTCATCATTATGAGACAATCATAAAGGTCATAAAAGCTGCCATGCATTATACCCACTGGCCCACTTTCTTCATGGGAGCGTTCGCTTTTGCCATCATGTACGGGCTTAAACGCGTTGCTCCCAAAATCCCGAATGTGCTGGTGGCTGTTGCCTTAACCACTCTCATATCATGGGGTATAGGTTTTGATTACAATACCAAAACAGAGATATCCGCGATTGAGTCACCGGAAGCGCAGGATCTGATATCAAAATTCAACTCTTCTGTTGATGCCACGGCTCCTCTTGCAGAAAAACGGACACAGGCCGTTGCAGTTCTTGATGAAATGAAAAAAAAGGGAGATCCCATTGCTGTGCTTGACGCGGAGCGTGATGTGAATGTGATCGCCACCCAGATTGAAGTGCTGAGGCTTGAGACCCGCATTTACAGGGAAAAGATAAGAGACAGCTTATTTGAAGGAGTCAAGGACCCGGAAGGCAAAATGAAATATTATCCGGCAAAGCAGGCTCCCGAAGGCCTTGAAACAGACGGCAGAATATGGCGGATCAAAGTTGGCAACAACCCGATTAAAACCGACAAGCTGACTATGATCGGAGGGGGCGAAGTCGTCGGCGCCATTCCGAAGGGACTGCCCAAATTTTCCATACCTAAAATCGATTTTAAAGTTGTTCTGAAAATTTTCCCGTTTGCGGCTATAATAGCACTTCTCGGTTTCATGGAAGCCATATCCATCGCCAAGGCAATGGCGGCCAAAACAGGTCAGCGTCTTGATCCGAATCAGGAATTGATAGGGCAGGGACTCGCAAACATTCTGGGCTCTTTTTCAAACGGTTATCCGGTTTCAGGATCATTTTCAAGATCGGCCGTCAACCTTCAGGCAGGAGCAGTAACGGGATTATCGAGTGTTTTCACCAGTGCTGCGGTTGTGATTACGCTCATGTTCTTTACCCCCCTTCTTTATTTTCTGCCCCAGTCCGTTCTTGCTGCGGTAATAATGATGGCCGTGATCGGCCTGATAAATGTAGCCGGTTTCATGCATGCATGGAAGGCAAAGTGGTATGACGGAGCCATTTCAATTGTATCCTTCATATTTACTCTTGCTTTTGCTCCTCATCTGGATAAGGGGATCATAATAGGGGTAGTGTTGTCCCTTGGCGTTTTTCTATACAACAGCATGCGACCAAAAGTCGCTTCATTGTCCCGCCATGAAGATGAAGCTCTCCGCGATTCAGAAGCTTTTGGTCTTAAACAGTGTGAGTTCATCGATATGGTTCGTTTTGACGGCCCGCTCTTTTTTGCAAATGCGAGTTATCTTGAAGATAAAATAACCGAGCGACTCATGACGAAAAAGAACCTTAAGCATATTGTGATAGTATGCAACGGCATCAATGATATAGATGCATCGGGTGAAGAGGCTTTGTCTCTGGTTGTTGCCAGAACAAGAAGCGGCGGAGTCGATATTTCATTCAGCGGTGTGAATGAAACGGTTATGAATGTTTTTAAAAACACCCATCTGCTTGAGCAAATCGGTACGGATCATATTTATCCAACAATGGAAAAGGCCGTATGTTCGGTTTATGACCAGACACACACAGACACCACTGAAGAGATGTGTCCATTGCAGACCGCATGCCGTCTTGCCTGATAATTGATTAAAAAAGGGAGGTTTTTATGTCTGTAATTACTATTTTCAACGGCACCTTCTGCAAGAATGAACCTGTTGTTAAGAATGTGCTTTCATCCACGGGATATAAGCTTGTAACAGACAATGACATTGTTGCCGAAGCAGGCAGGCTTTCAGGGATACCGGCAAATAAGATGACCAGGGCTTTCTCGGCCAGGGAATCCGTTTTTAATAATTTTACGCACGAAAAAGAGGTTTCAGTAGCATGGCTTAAGCTTGCAGTGGCGGAAAAACTCGCAGGAGACGAACTTCTTGTTTCCGGCTTTGCAGGGAGTCTTATCCCTAAAAGCATAAGCCATGTGCTCAGGGTTTGCCTTATTGCCGACATGAAATTCAGGATTTCCCATGCTGCTGCCGAGCAGAAGATCTCGGATAAAGAGGCCGTGAAGCTCATTCACAAACAGGATGAAGACAGGATAGCCTGGATAAGCAGTCTGTTTAAGAAGAATGATCCGTGGGATTCCTCCCTTTACGACCTCGTCATCCCGATGGATAAGATGGATCTGGATAAAGCCGTATCTCTTATTACGGAGAATGCCGGAAAGGATGTTGTAAAAACTAATAGCCGTTCCAGAAAGGCTGTTGATGATTTTCTCTTAGCCTCAAAAGTTGAAATGCACCTTGCCCGGGAAGGACATAATGTCGATATTTCGGCAAAAGAAGGTTTAGTGACAATAATCATAAACAAGCATGTCCTTCTGCTGAATAAGCTGGAAGATGATCTCAAGGCTATCGCCCGCAAGGTACCGGGCGTCAAGGCGGTTGAAACCAAAGTAGGCGAGGGATACTACCAGACTGACATATACAGAAAATATGATTTCAAGATGCCGTCTAAAGTGCTTCTTGTTGACGACGAACGGGAATTTGTACAGACTCTGTCGGAACGGCTCATCATGCGGGACATGGGTTCAGCGGTGGCATATGACGGGGAATCGGCGCTTAACCTGGTTTCGGAAGACGAGCCGGAAGTCATGATTCTGGACCTTAAGATGCCCGGCATAAACGGCATAGAAGTTTTAAGGAGGGTTAAACAAAGTAACCCTGATATCGAGGTAATAATTCTTACCGGCCACGGAACAGAAGCCGACAGGGAGTTATGCATGAAACTGGGCGCGTTTGCATACCTTCAAAAGCCGGTCGACATAGAAATATTGAGCGATAACCTAAAGAAAGCCAATGACAAAATAAGGATAAAGAAATCTGCTAAATAAATAGCCAGAGCAGAATTGATTGTGCTAAAATTGCGGAAAATTGATTTCCCGCCGGATAAAAAGTCATAAAAGTGTCATAATTATATTAAACCACAAATCCGCCTGAGGCGGAGAAGCAAATGAAGTAGTAAACAATGTACTTTTTAAGAGAACATTACATATGACTCTTTTTGAAAGGCTGAAACCGAAATTCTGGGATTACCAGGATATTGCAGCAGGTCCATATAAACACCTCTTTAATTTCAGGCGCATCTGGAATCTTGCGGTAGTTCTGGTCTCTCTGGTAGCCCTTATACCTCTTGTATCCATTACCCTCATAGATTACGGGGTTACGCGACATTCGGTGGAATCGGAAGTCCTTCTGCGCACATCCCGTCTTGTTTCAAATACATGGCGAACCGTTTCATTCTTTCTCGCCCAGAGAAGATCCGCTCTTGATTTTGTGGTAAGAGATAACAGCTATAATTCATTGCGTGACCCGGTAAGGCTTTCCGTGATCCTTGAAACTTTAAAACAAGGGTTTGGTGGTTTCGTGGATCTTGGGGTTATCGATTCAACCGGTCTGCAAAGAACCTATGCCGGACCCTATAAACTTGAAGGCATCGATTACTGCTGTCAGGGGTGGTTTAAAGACGTTGCGGACAAAGGTGTTAATGTAAGCGAAGTTTTCATGGGTTTCCGGAGAACTCCCCATATTGTCATTTCAGTAAAACACGACCTTCCAAACGGTTCCTTTTATGTTTTGAGGGCTACCATTGACACCGACAGGTTCAATGAGCTTCTTGCCGATCTTGAAGTGAGCGGTCAGGGCGATTCTTTTCTGATAAATAAAGACGGTATTCTCCAGACACCATCGAGAGATTTCGGCAAAGTATTGGATAAAATACCCCTTCCCGTTCCTGATTTTTCTCCAAAAACAAGAGTTTATGAGGAATCGTTTCCTGACAATAAAAAGCTTGTAATAGGGTATGCCTACATTCACGACACGCCCTTTATACTGCTGATTGTGAAACAGAAAGATGAATTGATGAAGCCGTGGCAGAAGACCCGCCTTCAGCTTATAGGATTTCTTATTGCGAGCATGACCATTATTATTGTTGTTGTGTTAAGCGTTGCAACATACCTTGTGAACAGAATACTTCTTGCAGATCAGAAGCGTATCATGACCCTGCATGAAGTTGAATATTCGAACAAGATGGCTTCCATAGGACGGCTAGCAGCTGGAGTGGCTCATGAAATAAACAATCCTCTTGCGGTTATCAATGAAAAAGTCGGTCTCATAAAGGATCTTTTCACAATAAAGGACGAATTTAAAGAAAACAGGAAACTGATTGAGCTCGTTGATTCAGCTCTTTCTTCGGTTGACCGGTGCGGTACGATTACAAAGCGCCTCCTCAATTTCGCAAGGCATCTGGATGTCAAGATCCAGACGGTAAATCTTGAAGAAGTGATAAGGGATGTCCTCGGATTTCTTTCAAAGGAAGCTGAGTACAGGAGTATAACGGTATCAGTAAATGTTCCAGCGGATATTCCCCGGTTTGATAGCGACAGGGGGAAGCTGCAGCAGATTTTTCTCAATATCGTCAACAATGCGTTTACCGCAGTAAAAGACGGCGGCAAAGTTGATATTACGGCAAAACGCGAAGGAGCAAACCTGATTTCAGTGACTTTTACGGACGACGGGTGCGGAATTCCCGAATCGGATCTGGAACGGGTATTCGAACCGTTTTTTTCTACCAAAACACGGCATGGCGGAACCGGCCTCGGACTCTCAATAACATACAGCCTTGTCCAGGAACTGGGAGGGAGCATAGGGGTGCAAAGCGAAGTCGGTAAAGGTTCTAGTTTCATTGTCGCCATACCGCTGAAGATGGAGAAGAAGGAGAAATAAACCGATGAAGGTATTGCTGGTAGATGATGAGAAGGAGCTTGTATCCACTCTTGCCGAACGTCTTTCTTTAAGGGATATTGAAGCTGACTGGGTTACAACAGGTGATGCGGCAATAAAAAGTGTCGAATTGAAAGCTTATGATGTGGTGGTGCTGGATGTAAAAATGCCTAAAATCAGCGGTATTGAACTTAAGAAAAAACTGGAGGAGAAAAACCCTGATCTGAAATATATATTCATAACCGGCCACGGATCGGAAGATGATTTCATAACTGCCTCAAGCGAAACGGGAGCCGAATATTATCTTGTTAAACCTGTCAACATCGACGAACTTATCCGGAAAATGAAAGAGATTCTTCTTAACCCCGATAAACGGGACTCTTTTCAGTTTAAAAAGGAATGATTGCAAACATTGGCTTCGAGAATGGACATAAACGGCGAAAACGCCCTGAAGTTTTCCGGAAAAATGACGGCATCTATTTCGCATGAATTAAAAAATGTGCTTGCGATTATAAATGAAAACGCCGGGCTTCTGGAAGACCTCTGCGCAATGGCTGAAGGAGGAAGACCGGTCGATCCGGGCCGTATAAAAACTGCTGCGGGTAAGATGATAAAGCAGGTTCAGAGAGGGGACAGGATAATAAGCAGACTGAACAAATTTGCACACAGTGTTGATGATCTTGATTGTGATGTTGATGTTAACGATATTATTTTGCTTGTTTCGGGACTTTCAGGAAGAATTGCGTTGATGCGCGGAATAAACCTTGAAACGGTTCAAACATCCGATCCTGTTATCATCAGCACTAACCCTTTTTTGCTGGAAACGCTAATATGGCTCTTTCTTGATTTTTCAATGACTGCAGCCGGAGAAGGAAAAACCGTTTCTGTTACCACCGGGAAACAGAATGAAAATTTTGTCGTCAGATTTTCCAAACTGAAAGGACTTGCCGGAATGCAGCGGCAGAGTTTTCCGGGAGAGAACGAAGAATCGCTTCTTGCCGCGCTGAACGCAACAGCGACTGTAGATTCCGCTGCAGAAGAGATTGTTGTCTCCTTCAATTAAATATTGATGCTCGCGCAGCAAGTTAAAGCTCTTCTCGGATTTTTGCAAGTGTCGACTCAACCAGGTCTCTTATCTCTTTCAGCCTTTTTTCCGTCATAGCCTCGAATCTGAGCACAAGCGCAGGCTGTGTGTTGGATGCCCGAACAAGCCCCCACCCGTCTTCAAAGAGAACCCTTACCCCGTCGATATCAATAATCTTGTAGTTTTTCCGGAAAAAGTCCGTAACTTGTTTTACGAGGGCGAATTTCTTGTCATCCGGGCAATCAACCCTGATTTCGGGTGTTGAATATGTTTTGGGAACATCGGATAAGAGCCCGGAAATTTTCTTTCCGGTATCTGCGATTATTTCAAGAAGCCGGCAGGATGCATAGACCGCGTCGTCAAAACCGAAATACCGGTCGGCAAAAAACATGTGCCCGCTCATCTCTCCGGCGAGTTCGGCTTTTTCTTCTTTCATTTTTTTCTTTATGAGAGAATGGCCGGTTTTCCACATGATCGCACGCCCTCCGTGCTTGTTAATGTCGTCGTACATTGTTTTTGAACATTTGACTTCGGAGATGAAGGTTGCTCCCGGCTTTCTTGAAAGAATCTCCCTTGAAAAAATAATCATGAGCTGATCGCCGAAAACAATATTGCCCTTCTCGTCGACAACGCCGATGCGGTCTCCGTCTCCGTCGTAACCGATTCCGATGTCGAGGCCTTTTTCCTTAACAAGCGCTATCAGGTCTTTCATATTCTTTAAAACAGTCGGATCAGCTTCATGGTTAGGGAACCTGCCGTCCATATCGCAATAAATATCATAAACTTCACATCCAAGACTCTTTAAAACGGGGACTGCAAGCACACCGGCTGTGCCGTTTCCTGCATCAATTCCGACTTTCAGAGATCTTGATATAGATATGTTATTATTCAGAAATTCCTTATATGGCGTAATCACGTTGGCAGATGAACGGGAGCCTTTTCCCGATAAAAACGCTTTTTTATTAATGATTTCGTATATTTCAAGAAGCTCTTTTCCGTGCAGCGAGTCGGAGTCGATACACACCTTAAAGCCGTTATACTCAGGAGGATTATGGCTGGCAGTGACCATAACTGCGCCTTCCAGTTTAAGATGCTGTATGGAAAAATAAAGAACAGGGGTAGGGCAGATCCCGATATCAGTGACATTGCAGCCGGTTGAAATAAGTCCTTCAATAACCTTTTCAGAATAACTGTCGGAAGTAATTCTGCAGTCGCGCCCGACAGCAAGCGTCGATTTTCCGCGTTCAAGGAGATAGGTGCCGATGCTTTTTCCTATCAAGACCACATCTTCTTCAGTTAGGTCCTTATCCGTTACTCCTCTTATGTCGTATTCTCTGAAGATTCCGGGATTCATGATTCTCCCTCCTTTTCTGTAGACCAATGATTTTAGTGATTCTCAGAATAATATTCCTGTTAGAGCTCCTTTACCTTGTTTGCAATAAAGACGATATTCCGATCTTTTGCTCAGATCACTTTCATCCTTTCAATACAGCCAATGGTCTGAGCTTTGCAACCTTTCTTGAAATGCCTGCCCCATGAACCACATCGACTACCTGTGAAACATCCTTGTATGCTTCCGGCATTTCTTCTCCAAGGGTTGAACGCCCGGTCCATCTGACGTGAATTCCCTTCTCTTCCAGTTCTTGCTGTATGGATCTTCCCCTGCTTTTTTTCAGCGCAGCGGTTCTGCTTAAGACTCGTCCTGCCCCGTGACATGTCGATCCGAATGTCTCCTCAAGAGCTTTTTCGGTTCCGGCAAGAACATACGATGCCCGTCCCATATCACCCGGAACAAGTATCGGCTGGCCGACAGGTCTGTATTTTTCGCAGACGGATTCATGGCCGGGAGGAAAGGCTCTTGTGGCGCCCTTTCTGTGCACGCAGACTGTACGTTTTTTTCCGTCAACCATGTGTGTTTCTTTTTTTGCGATATTATGGCAAACATCATAAACAAGGTTCATGCCCAGATTTCGCGGCCCTATTCCCAGAACATGCTGGAAGATTTCGCGGGCCCTGTGCAATAGTATCTGCCTGTTTGCCCAGGCATAGTTGGCCGCACACGCCATGGCGTTAAAGTAGCTTGTGCCTTCATGAGAGTTTATCATTGAACAGGCTAGCTGCCTGTCAGGAATCTCGAAACCGAGTTTTTTGACATTTTTTGTCATGCGGGACAGGAAATCATCGCAAACCTGGTACCCCAAGCCCCTTGAACCGGTATGGAGAATAAGGGTTACCTGGTCCTCAAAAAGTCCGAAAACGCGGGCTGTATCAGTATCATAAATTTTTTCCACCAGGCCGATTTCAACAAAATGATTTCCGGAGCCAAGCGTTCCAAGCTGCCTTAATCCTCTTTCCAGGGCTTTATCGCCAACAGTATCAGGGTCGGCATTTTGCATGCATCCGAAGTCTTCCGTGTGTTCTATGTCGGATTCCTGACCCATGCCATGTCTCAAAGCCCACTTGCTTCCCTCTTTTAAAACCTTCTTTTCTTCCGAATATGTCAGTTTTATTGACCCGGTTGATCCGACACCGGAAGGTATATCCCGGTACATTGCATTGACAAGCTCTTCAAGTTTTCCACGCACATCTTTTACTGTAAGCAGTGTTGCTGCAAGGCGAACCCCGCAGTTTATGTCGTAACCAACTCCCCCGGGAGATATGATTCCTGTTTCCCAGTCGAATGCGGCAACTCCTCCTATAGGAAAACCGTATCCCCAGTGAATATCAGGCATTGCTAGAGATGCTCGTATTATTCCGGGAAGAGTCGCTACATTTGCAACCTGTTTTACGGCTTCTTCCTGTTGAATGCTTTCGATCATCGATTCGCCGGCGTAAATAATCCCCGGGACACGCATCTGCCCGATTTTTGGAACCTCCCACCGGTAATCGTCTATTTTTCTCAATTCCATAGCCTTTACCCCGAACCTTCGAATCCTTGACCCATTGAATCCTTATAGTAGCACCAACTCTTTTGGAGATAACCCCATTTCTTTAATTATGACTGAAGCGGTCTTTAAAACATGCTCTATACATCAAATATTATTCCGGCTTCCCATGATCTATCTTTCTGCTCAACCCTTATCTGGTGATAAGTAACGGCTTTCAATTCACTTTTTATCAGATGGCGCTCCGGAGCGAAAGGTTCGTATTTCACAATTGCGGACAGGGTATACTCTGAAAAGGATACTATATCTATTATCTTAACAAGTAAACCCTTCCCTGTCCATAGATATAAAAGCTCTCTCAACCAGTTTACCATGAGATCGGGCCAGTCTTCCCCTGTTGTATTCAAGTCTGTTTCATACAATGCAGTCAAACGGTTTGCATCGGTTATTACGTCTAACATAGCATAACCTGCGTTTTCGAAAAGCTCCTTCAGGCAGGAACCGGAAACTTCTATTCCCATGTCGGCGGTATGGTCTATAAGTTTGTATGTCATATAATTATTTCACCGGTTTTTTTTGTGCTGTACCCGCCCAGCGCCTCAACTCGTTTTTTGAAATCCGCCGTGTTAATTGTTTCAAGCAGAATTTTAATGTTTTCAGTTTCAAAAAAGCCTTCCGGGATAACAAGGTCATACTGTTCCGTGACAACCGGTATAAAATCAAGATGAAGGGCGTTTGCGGCGGCGAATATGCCGAGTCCGGCATCGGCTGAGCCGCTCAGAACGGCAACAGCTACAGACATATGGGTAAATTCTTCGTTTTCATATCCCTTTATCTGTTTCGGGTCTGTTCCGGTCTGCTTCAGCCTGTAATCGAGCAGTATTCTTGTTCCCGAGCCGCCCTGCCGGTTGATAAATGCGATATCCTGACGGGCAAGATCCCCGATCCCTTTGATGTTTTTTGGATTTCCCTTTGCAACAATAAGCCCCTGATCCCTGAAGACAAGGTTGACAAGCTTTATTCTCATATCCGGAAGATATTTTTTTATGTATGATACATTGTATGAGCCGTCTGCTGTGTCGAGAAGATGTGAACCTGCAAGGTGACATACGCCGTTTTTTATTGCCATGAGACCGCCCATGCTGCCGACATGACTTGAAGAGAGGGTGAGGTTTCTGCTCCCCTCCTTTATTATATCCGCAAGAACATCAAGCGTATTGTCATGGCTTCCGACTACAACGATCGTGTTGTTTATTGAAGAAAGCGGGCGCAGAAGTTCAGCCAGAACAGGCTCCTGAGCATTTATCCCTTCAACATGATTCGGTATGCGTATAATGCCGTCCGCTTCGGTAATCGTTGTGATGCATCCCGCGCCTCTCGGAAGGATAGTTGCTATTACCTTGTTGCCGACTTTCCCGAGCTTTACCCGAAGAAATTCCTCCACACCCAGTTTGGATGCTATCTTTTTTGCGGGCAGAACTTCAGCTTTCTGCCTTTCTTTCTCAGGCTGCCCAAGCATTTTGCATATTACCGGATGGACAAACTGTTCAAAGGCAACAATTGCCGATACCGGATATCCCGGGATCCCAAAAACAGGTTTATTGCTGACGGATCCAATTACAACAGGTTTTCCAGGCATTATGGTGACACCGTGAACAAGCACCTCTCCTGCTTCAAGTATAATGCTTTTGGCATAATCTTCTGTTCCGGCGGATGACCCGCCTATTATAAGAACTATATCATATGCGCTCTTTATGCCTTTTAATAAAGCCTCTTTTATTTTCCCCGCGTCATCTTTTATTTTATCATGCCTTTCGTAAACTCCTCCTGAAGACTCAACGAGTTTGCCAAGGACAAAGGAATTTGTTTCGAGAACCTGACCAGGATTTAGCTGATCAATATCAACCCCGCTCCAGTCGACAAGTTCCGATCCGGTCGGAATTATCAGAACACGGGGTTTTTTTCTCACGGAAACAGAAAAAATACCGCCTGATAGAAGCGCGCCTACACAGTAAGAAGTAATAACGTGATTTCGGGGAAACAAAAGCTCTGTTGCAACGATATCTTCTCCCATTTTTCTTACATGCTGCCAGGGTATGGCAGGTGCTTCTATTTCAATCCGGTTATCATCGAGGATATTTACATGTTCAATCATTATTACTGAATTTGTCTCTTTCGGCAGCACATGTCCGGTGTTGAGAAAAAAAGCATCCTTGTTTACGATAAGCTGTTTCGGCAGCGTTTCGCTTGCCCCGAAAGTGTTTTCCGCTTTTACTGCAATGCCGTCCATTGCCGCGGAGTGAAAGTTGGGGGATGAAAGTTTTGCGCTGACAGCTTCAGCAGTTACCCTGCCTATTGCATCCGGAACCGGAACTGTTTCACCTGAAAGGCTTTTAATATGAGAAAACTCTGTAAAAAGGATCTCCCTGGCTTCTGCAAGGGTCTTCATTTTCAAATAGATGTTGCGTGCGCTCATGACCAACTCCATTTCTGATAAATCGGTTATATTTGATAGACTCGTAAAAAGTCATATGTGAACGGATTTGAGATTTTTGGGAAACAGATTTTTAAAGATCTGAGCGTTAAAAATCACAAGCTGTTTGATCCCGCCTTGGGCGGGAGAGTTCTTGTGATTTAGCATAGTTATTTAAAAATCCCCAAAAAGCTCATTAAGAGAGCATATTTAGACTTTTTACGAAGCCACATATTTCACAACGGAAAAACTTTGACGGCTGTCCCCTTTTCAAGCCCCTCAACGTTCTTGCCTATCTCCATCAATCCGTCAGCTTTTATCATTGTATTAATAAGCCCGGATTTCCCTAGGATGGGTTCCGCCCATAGAATACCATCTTTTTCGGTTAATCTGACCCTGATGTAATCCGTTCTTCCCTGGGCCGAAGAGACATTTCTTGAAAGTTGCGCGGAAAGGGCAAAACGGCTTTTCCGCTCCGGTGAAGAGCCGCTGATTTTTTCGATAAAAGGTTTAACTACCGCGGTAAAAACAATCATGGCTGAAACAACATGACCGGGAAGACCCCATACCTGCTTTTTACCTGATCTCGCCAGGATCGTAGGTTTTCCAGGGCTGATTGAGATTCCATGAACAATTATTTCAGAATCAGGAAGGGCGGATAAAACTTCGATTGTAAAATCGCGGGTTCCTACAGAGCTTCCTCCCGATATCAGAAGCATATCTGAAGCAAGGAGAGCTTCCCGGCATTTTCCAAGAAGATCTTTATAATCATCCTTTATAATTCCGAAAGTAGAAGGTATACCGCCGGCCTCGATCACCTGTCCTGAAAGGCTGTAGGTGTTTATATCCCGTATCTGCCCCGGTTGCGGAGTTTCAGCAAGAGGCACAACCTCATCGCCTGTTGAAATTATTCCGATTACAGGTTTTTTAAAAACCTGAACTTTTTCTTTCCCGAAAGCAGCAAGGAGACCTGTTTCCTGCGGACGTATTTTTTGTCCGGCATTAAGAACAACAGTTCCTTTGGTGAAATCCTCGCCTTTTTCAATCACATTATGTCCGGGCGCAGCGCCCTTATACACTTCTATTGTTTTTTCATCAAGAATTTCGGTGTGTTCAATCATTATAACGCTGTCGGCCCCCTTTGGCAGCATGCCTCCGGTTGATATTCTTGCGGTTTCTCCCTGTTCAACCGCAAAGGAAGGGGATTCACCCATTGCTATAGAACCGACAACATTAATATAAGCAGGGTTTTCTTCGGATGCGCCAAATGTTGACAAGGCGCATAAAGCGTATCCATCCATGGTTGAGCGGGAAAATCCGGGAAGATCAATGTCGGCAGTAATATCTTCCGCCAGAATCCGGCCCGGTGTCTTTTCAATCAGAACCTGCTCAGTTTTAACTGTTGGAAACAAAGAGGTGTATTCAAAAACTTTATCCAAGTCTGTGACTTTAAAAAAATCCTTCATCTTTATTCCTGACTTTATGAGATTTATTGCATTTCACACGACATATAATACTAATATTTATGACTGTAAAATGTCAAAACAATAGGATCATCTCAATCCTTGGTGATTTCGTAAAAAGTCTATTTTCTCACAAAGGCACTAAGAGCACCAAAAAAAATCATTTAATATTAATAAGTTAACTTTGTGATCTTTGCGGCTTGGTGTGAGGTCTTGGCTTTTTACGAAGCCGTAAATCCTTCACTTGCATTAAAATAGCAATGGTGTATAATTCCCTAAATTAAATCATACTTTTCAATTATTTTCCAAAGCAAAAAGAGGAAAAAATGACAGATGAACAAGCGCCTCCGGAAACGGAATCTTTGCAACGCGCTGCAAAACCAAACTTTCTGACAAATGTCAGATTTGATGAGTTCGAAATGCCGCCCGAGGTCCAGGCCGGCATTAAGGATGCGGGATTTGCTTTTTGTACCCCGATACAGGCGCGGGTGTTCCCGTTAGCGCTTCAAGGACAGGATGTTGCTGGCCAGGCCCAGACGGGGACCGGGAAAACAGCGGCTTTTCTGGCAACCATTGCCTCACGCATCCTTTCATTCACCGACAGGATGCCGGGTTTGCCAGCTGCTATTATTGTCGCTCCGACGCGAGAGCTGGTCCAGCAGATCTGCGAAGAAGCAGAGGTGCTTTGCAGGCATACCGGTTTAAAGATTGTGCAGGTGGTGGGAGGGGTCGATTACCAGAAGCAGGCCGATATACTACGGGGAGGAGTTGATATTGTGGTTTGCACTCCGGGGAGGATTATTGATTATTTCAAGCAGGGAATTTTCAAGACTGCGGGAATAAAAATAGCGGTGATCGATGAAGCGGACCGTCTTCTCGACCTCGGTTTTTCAAAAGATATGAGGTATATTCTGCAGAAACTTCCCCACTATATGAAAAGGCAGTCCATGCTTTTTTCGGCTACACTTTCCTACAGGGTAATGGAGCTGACCTATGAATATATGAACCTTCCGGAATTCATTTCAGTTACGCCGGAAGAGGTGGCTGTCGACGGTATAAAACAGACTCTTTTCCATATCGGGAAAGAGAGCAAAATGTCACTTCTGCTGGGATTGCTGAAACGCGAAGATTGGTCCAGGATACTTATTTTTGTCAATACAAGAGCGGGCGTGGACTGGGTGACCGCAAAGCTTAAAGGGAACGGGTATCCGGCCGAGGGAATAACGGGAGATCTTCCCCAGAGGAAGCGCTTCAGCCTCATGGAAAGGTATAAAAACGGAAATATAAAGATTCTGGTCGCAACCGATGTGGCCTCCCGCGGTATTCATGTGGAAGACATATCCCATGTCATCAACTATGACCTTCCCCAGGACGGGGAAAATTATGTTCACAGGATCGGCCGTACCGCAAGAGCCGGCAAGGAGGGAATAGCGCTTTCTCTGGCCTGTGATGAATTTGTTTTAAATCTGGAAAGTATAGAAGAAAAGCTCGGCTATAAAATACCTGTAGTCTGGCCGGAGGATGACTGGCTTGTTGAAGATAAAAGCAGGCCTGTTTACAGCGCAAGGGATAAAAGGAAAGAACCGAAAGAAAGGTTTCGAAGAGAGCGGGATAAGCAAAAAGAATTTACTCCAAGAGCGTTCGCCGGACCCCCTGTTAAAGAGGATGAGGAAAAACCCAAAAAAAATCGTTTCCCGGGCAGCTTTTTCGGATTCGGGCCGGAACCAGATCCGGAAGAAAAGATGGAATCCGAAGAAAATCCGGAGCCTCAGGAAAGCACGGAACCGCCGGCTGAGCAGAAGCAGAATGCAAGGCCGAAAAAAAGGCGCAGATACAGAAAGAAAAGCAGGCCAAAAGCCCCGGTTGCAGTCAATGAAGCGGCAGGGGTTGCAGAAACCGGCAAAGCTCCTGAACAGAGTGACCACCCGAATTCCGGACCTATTTCTCCCGTTTAATCGGGAGAAGAACCTAACATTCTAAGTTATTTGTAGACAGCCACTATGGGGTATGTTTTTAACGGTAAAGACATAAAAGAATACGACCGGTGGTTCGAAAAACCTCGGAACAGGTTTATGTACATTATCGAAAAAAACCTCATGCTGGATATGCTGCGGCCGGCAAGAGGTGAATCTGTTCTCGATATCGGCTGTGGAACAGGTGAGAGCCTGATTCCTTTTGTTGAAACCGGCCTTTCCGTTACAGGAATAGATCCTTCGCAGCATATGCTCGATTGCGCATTAAAAAAACTCGGGAACCGAGTTGAACTCCGACGCAGTTTTGCAGAAGAGCTTCCGTTTGATGATAATTCCTTTAATTACGCTTCATTTTTCACGTCGCTTGAATTTGTAAATGATCCGAAAAAGGCGCTGGAAGAGGCCTGCAGGGTCGCAAAAGACAAAATATTCATCGGGATTTTAAACAGTCATTCTATTAATGTTTTCGGCATGCGCATAAAAGGGCTCTTTTCCGGTTCGGTATACAGGAGCGCTAATTTTTACAATATCTGGGAAGTAAAAGCGATTGTAAGGGAAATTTTAGGCGATGTTCCGGTATCGTGGGCGACGGTGTACAGGGTTCCCCTGATTACCCGGGCAACCGCCGAAAAAATTGAGCAAACCGGGTACGCAAAAAAATATCCTTTTGGAACATTTGCCGGGATTGTTGTCACGCTAGTCCCGAGATTCAGAACAAGACCGCTTGCAATATACCCGGCAAAGCAGACCCAGACCACGGGCGCCATTGCCGGGTAGCCCGTGATACGGAGGACCTGTCTTGGAAGCTCTTCTCTATGAACATCTTGCCGATAAAAAAGTAAAATGCAATCTCTGCAGCCACAGATGTGTTATCGGAAACGGGAAAAGAGGAATCTGCGGCGTCAGGGAGAACAGAAGCGGGACGCTTGAAACGCTCGTTTATGGAAAACTTATAGCAAGGCACATCGATCCCGTAGAAAAAAAACCTCTTTTTCATTTCCTTCCCGGGAGTCTTTCTTATTCCATTGCAACAGTTGGCTGCAATTTCAAATGTCTTTTCTGTCAGAATGCGGATATTTCACAGATGCCGGCGGATAATAAAGGTTTGATAACGGGCGACAGTTTTACGCCCGAAGAGGTTGTCTCTTCGGCTGTCAGGGGAAACTGCAAAAGCATCTCCTATACCTATACGGAGCCTACTGTATATTTTGAATTTGCCCGTGATACTGCGATCCTTGCCCGTGAAAAAGGCCTGAAGAATATATTTGTGTCAAACGGCTATATGACAAAAGAGGCTCTCGGCATGATTCATCCGTATCTTGATGCCGCCAATGTGGATCTAAAGGCATTTACGGGGGAGTTTTATAAAAAATATTGCGGCGCAAAGCTTGAAAATGTCATGGAGACCTTGAAGGAAATGAGATCTCTCGGTATTTTTATAGAGATCACCACCCTTGTTATTCCGAGGCTGAATGATGACGGCGCTGAACTAAAAAAGCTGGCTGAATTTCTTGCGGGATCGGTCGGTCCTGAAACACCGTGGCATATAAGCAGATTTCATCCGACATACAGGCTTGAAGACAGGCCTTCAACACCCCTTGAAAAACTGGTTTCGGCAAGGGAGATCGGCATGAAATGCGGTTTGAAATATGTTTATACCGGAAATGTGCCCGGGGAAGAGGGAGAAAGCACTTTCTGCTACAGTTGCGGAAAAATGCTTATCGAAAGAATCGGGTTTTACGTTAAAAGAAATGCGGTCGATAAAAGCAAATGTCCGCATTGCGGGGCGCATATAGATGGGGTGTGGTAAATGAGGCGATGGAACGGCTGGGGTGATCTTTCTGTTAATGCCGAACTTCCCGCAAAGGGGCGTGAAATATTAAAAGAACTTATAGGCGATGGGATTCCCAGGGAAGATATTCCTCTTGAAAGGATTCTGGAAGGCATGCCTGCTTCAAACATGCCTTCAAACCCCATTGTATCTGAAGACAGGAGAATAAGACTGGATCATGCCCATGGTCAAAGTATGCCTGACTGGATAGGTCTCAGGTGCGGCTCCCTGAACAAATTTCCGGACGGGGTTGCTTTCCCTTCGGCAGTGGAAGAACTTGATGATCTTCTGTATTTTGCCGAAAAGAACGGAATAGTGGTTGTTCCTTACGGCGGGGGGACGAGCGTTACGGGGCATCTTACAATACCTGATACTCCGCGGCCAGTGCTGAGTCTTTCTTTAAGGCGGCTTAACAGGTTGACAGAAATTGATCCGGCAAGCCTGCTTGCAACCTTCGAAGCGGGTGTGCTTGGGCCGGAACTTGAAGCAAGGCTGAGGGTAAAAGGATTTACTCTCGGTCATTTTCCGCAGTCTTTTGAGTATTCATCCCTAGGTGGCTGGATCATGACCCGTTCGAGCGGCCAGCAGTCTCTTTATTACGGTAAAATAGAGAATCTTTTTGCAGGCGGCAGACTTCACACCCCGAAAGGAATCATGAACCTGCCCCCTTTCCCGGCATCGGCAGCCGGGCCTGATCTGAGGCATCTTGTTCTTGGAGCAGAAGGAAGACTGGGCGTGCTATCAAAGGCGATTGTAAGGATATCTCCTTTGCCCGAGCGGGATGATGTTTACGGGTATTTCTTCCCGTTGTGGGAATCGGGTGTTGAAGCCGTAAGAGAACTTGCGGTAAGCAGGCTTCCCCTTTCAATGATAAGATTGAGCAATCCGCTTGAGACCTTTACAAGCCTTGCTCTTTCAGGGCATGAATCAAAAACAAACCTTCTTGCCGGTTACCTGAATCTGCGCGGCGCAAGGGAAAAAGAGGCTTGCATGTGCCTTGTCGGTTTTATAGGAAGCGACAGGCTGGTTACGGCAGCCCGAAAAGAGGTGAAGGCGATCCTGAAGCGCTTCAATGCCGTTTATGTGGGAAAAGTAATGGGTGAAGCGTGGAAAAAAAACAGGTTCCGGATGCCTTACCTGCGAAACAGCCTCTGGGAATCAGGTTACGCGGTTGATACGTTTGAGACCGCCCTGACATGGGGAAAGGTTCTTCCTGCCGTAAAATCAATTGAAGAAAGGACAAGAGGCGCTCTTGCGGATTATGATGAAAAGATTCATATCTTTACCCATCTTTCTCACCTTTATGCCACCGGTTCCAGCATCTATACAACCTTAGTTTTTCGTACTCCAAAGACGGCCGAAGAGATGTTAAGAAGATGGCAGATTCTTAAAAAGGCCGCAAGTCTTGCAGTTGTTGCTGCCGGAGGAACAATAAGCCATCATCACGGGGTTGGTTTTGATCACAAGGAATACATGGATGCCGAGAAAGGCCCGGTCGGGATGAGTATTGTAAAGAATACGTTTGACCATATTGATCCGGACCGGCGCATGAATCCCGATAAGTTGATATGATGAGGCATGAGGCGCGAGGCAAAATCCGAATATCGAAAAAACGATGAACGAAATTCGAAGTGCGAGATCCGGGTAAGGCGTGAAGAATGAATATATCCGATTTGCAGGAAAAATGGGACCTGGTTGTTATAGGCGGAGGTATTACCGGGGCGGGTATACTGCTTGAAGCTTCGCGGATGGGGCTGAGGTCTCTTCTTGTTGAACAAAACGACTTTGCTTCCGGAACCTCCAGCCGCTCTTCCAAGCTCGTTCACGGGGGGCTGCGTTATCTCAAGGAAGGCCGCCTGTATCTTACTTATATCTCGGTCAGAGAGCGGGAGCGGCTCATAAGGGAGGCGCCGGGTCTAGTCGAGCCTCTTGGTTTCATGACGCCGGTTTATAGCAACAGAAGCCCCGGGAGATTATCTCTTAAAGCCGGTTTCAGGATTTATGATTTGATGTCGCATCGAAAAGATCACAGATTCTGGAAAGAGAGTGAATTTTCCATGCGTGTTCCATGTGTAAAACAGGAGAAGCTTCTGGGCGGGTTCCGTTTCCGTGATGCGCAGGTTGATGATGCGAGACTTGTGCTCCGGGTAATTAATGAAGCGCTTTTATCGGGCGGGTGCGCTGTAAATTATGCCGGGGTTATTGAGATAAGCAGGAATGCACGTGGCGATGCAGCCGGAGTCGTCTTAAGGGAGAGCGAAACCGGCAAAACAAAACAGATCTTAACCAGTGCGGTAATAAATGCGGCAGGCTCATGGGCGGAAAAAATACACCCTTCTCCCGACCAGAGCCTTCATCTGCGACCGTTGAGGGGAAGTCATCTTGTATTTCCGCAATGGGTATTTCCTTTTCCCGAGGCTGTTTCTTTTTTTCATCCCGGTGACGGAAGACCCATATTTATTATCCCGTGGGAAGGTGCTGTAATATACGGCACGACGGATGTTGATCATAAAAACGACCTGTCTTCCGAGCCGGTTATCAGCAAAGAAGAAATTTCATACCTGATGGACGGTCTTGACGCTTTTTTCCCCTCTCTCGAAATATCCCTAAAAAACGCTTTATCCTCCTATGCCGGGGTAAGGCCTGTTTTAAGCAGGAAGCAGCTTGCGCCTTCAAAGGAGTCCCGGGAGCATGTTGTATGGATAAACAAGGGCCTTGTGACAATAACCGGCGGAAAGCTGACGACCTTCAGAAAACTTGCAGCGGATGCCCTGAAAGCGGTAAAACCGTTTCTGCCTCGTGCGCCACAGGTTAAAGACGAAGAGACTTTCAAATCAATTCCGGAAAATATTATCGATGAGAGGATTTCACCGTTTCTTTTGCGGCGTCTTATCGGTCGATATGGCGAAGGCGCAAAAGAGATTTTAAAAGATTCCGGGGCTGACGATTTGTCGTATATTCCCGGAACCAATACTGTCTGGGCTGAAATACGATATGCGGCAAAAAATGAAGCGGTAAGACATCTTGAAGACCTGCTCTTAAGACGGGTTCGCATCGGCCTGATTACTCCGGAGGGCGGAAAAGAGCATGTCGGGCGGATAAAAAAACTGTGCGCTCCCGTATTGCCGTGGGATGAAAAAAAATGGGATTCTGAGATAAATATGTATCTTGAAAAGTGGCGCCGGTCCCACTCTGTCGCCCTGAATTAAACGCTTTCATCATCAAATTTTACATAATTGATTGAACAGATCAGGGAGGCTGATGCGGTCAGGAGGTAAATAGTTATGAAATGTGTATTTTGCGGAGGCACCGTAAAGGAACAAATTGTAACCTTTAGTTACGAGGAGGGAGGCAGGCGCCTGATTGTGGAACATGTGCCTGCTGAGGTTTGTGAAAAATGCGGTGAAAAAACATATTCTCCAAAAGTTACTGATGAATTACTTAGATTTGCAAAAGATGAGTTTAAGCCTAAAAAGATTATTGAGGTTCCGGTATTTGATTTTGCCGAAAGCTGTTAATGCTGATGGTGACGTAAAAGGTCTCAATCATTACCATGCCTTCAAACAATAGAAATGTATTACTGCATGGACCATCTTATTTAATGTTACTGGTCACTCTTTTTCGTAAATAGCTGTATCATCAATCCTATGTCACCGGTTACCGTATATTTTTGTTCCATGAACATCTGCTGACCGTCAGCCTTGCGGGTCATAATGTCCATCCACACGGCAAAGGGTGTTTTAATAGTGATGTTGGGATTTTCTTCAGTTCCTTTTTTTGCTTCGACATTCCCCTTTTCAATAGTGAAACAGCATTTATCTTCCACCTCTCCGGAAAATTCAAACTGCAGGATCACCTTCCGATCACCGGATGCTTCTTTATTAATGCCGACTGGAAAGAGCCACATAAAGCTTTCAATCGAATCAGGGCGCGGGATCATGTGTTTCTTTTCAAACTCTTTCGGAGTCACCTTTTCTGCGATGCAGGTTTTCCAGAAGAGGTTGCCTATTTGCGAGAAAAACTTAAAATCAGTGATAGGTTGCCTGATTCTTGCCATCGTTCCGGGCAGGATTTTCATGGATTCGACCAGTTCCTTTCCTGCCTGAGTTGTTGCATCCAGTACGTCGGCCGCTTTTTCCTTGAAAAAAGGATGAGTCATTGTTTCAGCGCCGCTCCGGTAGATTTCAGCCGCAATATTTTCATCTTTGTGGCGTGTACGGTTCAGGTAGGCTGATAGCGCGTCAAACTCAGATTCTTCCGGAAACCCGCATACCGAAAGCCATACAGCCGCCGGAACCTTGTGTCTCAAAGGATGGAAGGTTTTTCCGTCATCGGTTTTCTCAAAGAAAGGCTGGATCGCCGGGAGCGTGCGCTCCCTGAAAGCGCCCATAGCAGAATTCATGGTGTGATAGTAAAGGGGTGTGGCGTAAACAGCGAGGTCGGCTTCCAGCCATTTGGGGAAAAGTTCCCCCGTCATATCGTCTTTGTGAATACAGCGACCGGGGGTCTTCGTCCAGCACGTGAAGCAGCCGATGCAATTTTTGATTTTTTTCTCGCGCAGGTTCATGACATCGACCTTTGCTCCTGCATCGCGCATACCTTTCACAAGATGATTGAGCATCAGTTCGGTCTTGCTCTGACCGCCGACACGGGGACTGGAATTAATGGCAAGTATTTTCATTTTATTCTCCTTTGATATGCTTATTGATCTGCCGATATTCTTTCATAAACAAAGAAATCAGCCGGAGCGTAACGATCGGATGGATTGACTGGTTGGCATTTTTAATGAATACCGAGTTGAATTTTAACGGCTTCCTCCACTTTGCGCATGTCCTCTTCTGAAATAACCCCGGCAAGTTTAAAAAGTCTTAACTTGCTTACAGTGGCTAATTGATCTGCCATAGCCTTGCTTTCTTTACCTTCAAAAGAGAATAGCGCCTCACTGGGATAGAGATGATCCGTTTTACTCGTGAGAGGAACAACTTGAACTCTATTGAGGAATTTATTTGATGCGTCATTGCTTATTATAATGGCAGGACGCTTCTTTTTAATTTCCCCGCCAATAGAAGGATCGAAATTCACCCACCAGATCTCACATCGCTTCATGATCCATATCCTTAAAGGTATTTTCGGCCCATTCCAGAGCTTCATTCTCTCGATTTTTATCTTTTGACATCTCGGCGTAGGCTGATTCATAATTAGGACGCACAACGTGAGGACGAACTATTTCCTGAACAAATCTGCTGATCTTTCGCGGCCCAATTATTTTATGGAGTCCAATATATACTTCTTCATCTACGGTTATTGTTAATTTTTTCTGCATAGCACACCTCCTTTACACGTGTACTATACGTGTAGCTATTTGGCATGTCAAATAATACTTTTTGTTCATGATCAATGCGGTTGAGCGGAACCAAATCACGCGCATTCCCTCAACAAGATGATCCAACAGCAGTTCGGTTTTGCTCTGACCGCCACCACGAGGACTGGAATTAATGGCAAATATTCTCAGTCTGTTCCCCGTTGATATGCTTATTGATCCGCTGTCATGCTTTCATAAACAAATAATAGGCTACCTAACGAAAACATCGGCGGGAGCCGGGGTACCCGGCGATCCGTTGAATGGACTGTTTGGGGAATGATTCGTCTTTATCTTCTGTCCGATGTCAATGGCTGCCCCCCCTTGTCTTCCCGGTTGTGTTCTCTCCCAACCTTCATGCATCAATCTTTACTTGCTTCATCGTCTCGTGGGCGCCGTCATACAGACCACGGATGACTGCGATAAGACGAAACTGACCTTCATTGTTTAACTGGCAGCCGAGGTGATCGCAGAGGGCTAGCATCACAAAAGCCGCAGTAATTCCCTTTTCCCATGACACGTCTGCGGCAATACGATTCGCTGCCCGCGCGACGGCGTCTGGTTCAATGCCCTGCTTATGCCATTCATCGAATAAGTCCGCTCTCATCGTGTTGATGAAAGTAAGGTAAGCCCTCTCCTTCGGCGTCTCGGATGTCTGACCCATGGTGCTGGATCGCGCAATGGCTTGGTTGTGTGGGGGTCGGGGGAGAAAAACCCCCGGCTACCCGATTAGGTGATAATTATGTGCAAGCTTATTATTTTATTGAATTAATTTGTTCAATAAGATCGAAGTGTCCCTCTACCCTTAATTTTGGGAAAAAGTTTTTTATCCATGTGAAATTGACCTTTTCCATTTTTCTTGGCCCAGATTTCAAATATATTATTTCTAATTCATCCTGAACATTGAGATACTTTTTTATTGTTTCCTCAACACCAACACCCCAACTTGATAATTTTGAGTCAATCCAACTACCTGAATCGTTATCAATAAAATCAGGAATATATATCTTGTTATTAATATTGATATGACTTTGTCGCGAAATATTTCTACCTATTGAGATCAATACTTTATAAACAAGATCTTCAAAAATACGTCCTTTGTAACCTTCTGTATCAATATCTTTTCGCGTTTTATTAATATCGAGGCCAGAATACTCTACAGCCTTCTCCCAGCTTCCAAATATTCTTCTTGCCCCAGTTCTTAATTTTGAATATTTTCTTAGAATAACACTTTCACTCATATCCTCATTTTTTTCTTTCAATGACAATAATGTCTCCTTAATCAAAGATGGAGTCCAATCTATTTCATTTGCCCGCTTGTTAATTTCACTATAATCAAGATCTGAATACTCAATAGCCTCTTTCCAGTTAGAAAAATGCGTTCTTGCTGCCCCATATAATTGTACATAATTCTTTTTCGCATAACTTGCAAATAAAGGGAAATCGTTCTGATATAGCTTGAGGATTTCTTTTTTGACCTTTACGGGATTCCAATTCAAAATATTTTTAGATAACTTGTTATAATCGAGACCAGCGCCTTCAATCGCATTCCGCCAAGAAAAAAAATAGTGGTTCGCGGCATTCCAAAGGCGTTTCCGGTTGATGCAATTGTATTTAGAGCTCAAGTTTTGATTATTTTCAAATAAAACGCGTATATCTTCGATTACCTTTCCTCTTGACCATGATACCTCGTGTGAATTTTTCCGAACAGTATTGTAATCAATACCACATGCTTTAATTGTATCTTGCCAACTTCTATAATAATTTCTTGCCATAGAGTAAAGCGATGGATAAGCTTTTTTTATCCTACCGGCACTTATATCTTCATTGATATTTATTAATCCATTGATCTCTGCAATAATTTTCTCTTTAGTCCAGTTCGCGTCAGCTTGGGTATTAGTTAACCCCATCTGAAACTTTTTTTGTCTGATTAATCCAACCGAAACATCTAAGATTTTAGCCAACTCATTTAAACTCTTTTTACCGATATATTTCAGCAAATACTTTTCTTTATTCTTTGACCATTTCGTTTTCCGCTTTAAGCCTAATTCACGAGCCTTCTTTGTAAAAGTTCCCTTGGATATCTTAAAATAATTATATAACTCCACATTAGTCAATATATTGTAATTATCCTTTAAAAATTGTTCATCATTTTTAGTCCACTTTTTCATCGCTTCCAATTATATTATTACTTCGGCCCTATAATGGTAACTATCCATCTTTGTTAAGTGCCTTTGATTATATTTCTCTTTTACAAATTTCAACACTCTGGGTTCTTGCTTTCTATTTTCATTACAATCTGAAATATTGTAAGCCTTTCCTTGAAGGTCTTCTTCGACAGGGTCACAGACAGCACTTCCAAACTTAGCACATAACATACTCTTTTTAAGCGCAGAATATTTCTGTGAAAATGTATTTAGACAAAATTTGCCGCCTTTACTTGTTGATATAATTGCGCCATCGATTTCAGTACGACGATAATAAAAATCACTTGCTTTATAGTAATAGCAAGGCTTTACTTGATGAGTCACAAGATTGGCAATATCTGCTTTACCATACAAAGTGACTTCAAATTGTTTATATTGTAAATCCGGCAAGCATCCTTGGGCGTGCAACCAAACCAACTTATAGGCAACTTGTTCCTCTGTATAAGAATTTAATTGAGAAGCTGCTTTTTTTATTATTCCGGACAAAGTATTTTCATAACGCACTACTGTTTCTTCTTCAACTATTTCGCCTCCATTTAATCTTTCGTTTCTGTCTTGAAGTTTTTCAAATTCTGGAAATTTTGATTTCAATTCGATTAAATATGACACAAAATCATCTTTTGCAATAAAATCAGGACTCTCATCATCTTCTAAACGTTTAATTTTTCTTACATTAAAACCCATCAACGATAACTCATTACATGCAAATTCTTCATCCAGTTTGGTCAATTTTTCTGTGTCCATTTTTCACCTAACAATTAATATACGTAATATTTAATCAAAAGAAGTCCGCGAAGCTCTGCTTCGGGGTTGTTCCTTCAGTTCTGGAGAAAATTTGTTCTTCGAATTGCCTGTTATTTATTCCAATATTTATATAAAATCAAATAAGTTCTATTAAAGGCCTGCTTAAAAAGATGTTTGTTTATTGGAGTCGTTTTCTTATCCATGCAGGATCTCTTCGACAATCCAGAACAGCATAAATCCTTACCTCATCTCTCTCAATACGGTAATAGACAGCGAAGGGAAACCTTTTTGAAAGCCTTCCTTCAAATCTACCTTTGCAGATTCAAGGATTTTTATTTTTCGGCGTTTAAAAGCGTCTTTTTCATTTTACGACTTCATATATTTCTTTCCAGCTTTTCGATTGGGAATAATTGTTTTTAGAAAGATCTTCTTGCTTTCTTGATCATCCACCTCTCGCATTTTCTCTTCTAAAAATCGCTGGATTTCTTCTTTTTTAGGCAGTTCAAGCTGATACTTGGAGACGAACAATCGGTTGTCTATGCCGGCTATGGCATATTCCACCAGGGTGTGATCTTTTTGTGTGCAGAGCAAAATGCCAACCGGTGAATTATCTCCATCGGACATCATGTTTTTCCTGAACCAGTTGACATAGGTATTGAGCTGCCCAAGATTTTCGTGAGTGAAGGGCGCGATCTTCAACTCCACCAGAACGTGGCACTTGAGAACGCGATGATAAAAAACCAGGTCCACAAAACCGTGTGTGCTGCCGATGAGAATTCGCTTCTGACGAGCCTCAAAACAAAAACCGTGTCCCAACTCCAGTAAAAAATCCTGCAATTTGTCCAGAAGGGCATCCTCCAGGTCGGATTCGCGCATCACTTCTTTTGGCTTTATACCCAGAAACTCAAAGATGTACGGATCACGAACGGCAACTTTGGGGTCGGCCTGCTCGGTTACGGTTTTAACCTGCTCGGCCAGTTTTTTCTTATCTGTGGACAGGCAGGAGCGTTCAAAATAAAGACTTCCGATTTGTCGCTTGAGTTCCCGAAATGACCAATTTCCTTGGATACACTCGATTTCGTAAAAAGCTCGTTTCAAATCGTCATCAAGTGCGGCCAGTACTTCGAAATGGCTGTAAGACAGGCAGTTGAGAAGCTTTTCGAGTGGAATGGCAAATTGTGCGGACAGTGTCCGCACTTTTTTGGTGTCAATCATGTTTAGAAACATATGGCGCGATTGTGCGGGCACTGTCCGCACAATTTGAGGATAGGCGCGATAGAATGTCAGATAGTTATACAACTGCCTTCGCCCGGAATTACTTATCTTATAGCTGCGCAGCTCCATAGAAAGTACATTGAGCAGGTTATCCCCATAGGAAGCTCTGTCTGAACCAGATAGCTCATATTCCGCTATATAAGCGCCAATAAACCAGTTCCGAAGAGTCAAGCTGACGTTAACTGAACGGCCAGCTTGAGCCGCCATGTTCGCGTCCACCTGTCTGATGGCATCGACCAGTGAGTTGAAATCAAAACGTGAGAAATTATCAGACATAACCGATATCCTCTATGCTGGCTATCTTGTTCTCAAACGATTCCCCATCTGCATGCTGCTTCTGATGCGTAATCGGGTTCGGATGCCGGCGATATGTTAGCGGTATGCGCGATGACGCCATTATTGTCAGTTATAGTAGCTATATAGCAGTTAGATTAAAAAATTACAATTGACTGAGGGGAATTATTGGTTGTTTCTTCCTCTTCGGCTATTAGAAAATCAATGATTTTTCTTTTGTCTGTATCCGGTCCAAATAACTCCTGGAGAGCATAATAAGCTTCGTAATCATCAGGCATCGTGGAATAATAAAAATCCTGGGCTAATTCTGAAAATGTTTCAAGGTCTTCCTGGATAACACATGCTCTGGTGTAATAAGTAATAAGGGTATCAAGAATATTTTCGAACTCGTGAAAGTACGATAAGTCTGCAAGAAGGTCAAATCTGCCCGGATACTTTTCCAGACCATAGAAAAGGAGGGCTTTTAGGTTTTTATTTGCCGCTTTGTAATATTTCCTGAGTAACGGATAGTTGGGATTCTCCGCTGTCTTTTCCTCGGAATAACTTTCAAATATCTTTTTTGATAATTTCTTTTTGTTTTCGAAATAGGCTACGAGATCTCTCTGTCGCTGGTTCTCAGGTTTAGCCTTTTTTTCTTCTATCTCTTCAAAATCAACATCATCTTCAAAATACTTGAAGCCGATTTCCTCCATTTTAGCAATATAGTCTTTAGGATGATTACGAATAATTTCACTCACTTTGTCATAAATGATTTCGTCTTTTAATTTTTTGTAGTCATCAAAGTCAGAGTCTTTATCTTTTCTGCCCATTTTGGGATATTTCCGATAATATTATTTATATGCGCAATATTTAATATCCGGTTCCGGGAAAAATCCGCACGCCAGATTGTGTGTTTTTTACTCCAATATTTACTTAAAATCAAATAAGTTCTATTGAAAGCCTGTGTAGAATCTGCTTTTTCGTTGTTTCGGTTCATACAAAATTATCACTTTACTGAAATGGCTGAAGGAAGCTCCCTGTCAGTCTCTATAGGGGCCGGCTCTTTCCGCAGTTCCAGCATTCTGTGAATTGCCCCTCGATATCTTCGCCGCATGAATCACATTTCCAGGCTGCCATATCTTTTTCTGAAAGGGCTTCGTCTACAATTCGTTTCGCTTCCTCAAAATCATCATTGTCAACGCATAGTTGCGGCCAGCATTCGATCGGCGGGAGCTCACCTGCTCCTGCAGTAAGAAATTCATTTTTTAACCAGCACCTGATCCCGTGTCCTTCAAGGATGTTTTGGTATATGCTTACAAGAGAGATGTTTGAGGCGCTGTAAACAGTTTTCATTTCTTTTATTTATCCTCAAAGTCAGGATGTCAGGCTAAAAGGCGTGCCGACAAAAACAACAAACCGGCACCGGATAGAATATTCAAATATATTATAATATTGGATATTAACAGGTTAAAATTATTTGTCGTTTTGACAATGATTTTGTGTACTATAAAAGGAATGACTCCTCCAATCCCGGTAATAATGCCAAATATCAATCCAACGGCAGAATTCCTTTCGATTTCAATTAATCCGTAAAACAAAAGAATAATAATCGGAATATGAAGAAGCAAAAAACCTGTTATTTTCCCAGGCAGTTTTAATATTTCCCACTCTTTTTCATAAGCTGATTCGATTTCGTGTAATAATAAGAAGGTTGCATTCACAATATATAGTATCGTTATAATTTTCATATTTATCTCCTCAAATCTTAAATACTTGCACTGCCCGGCTTCTGCGGCAAGTAACGGCGCACCTACGAATTTTGAACCGAAAGAGCTATCGCATTCCCCGTAGAAAGCTACAGGGAGCTCCAATTATCCGGATAATTCTCTACCATATCCCCGGAAACAGTCTTTTTCGCGTTTTGGCAAAATCAGAGTATCCTTTTATCCCGAATAGCATCCTCTCTTCAATTATAATCCGCAGAAGGATCGCCGGTGCCAGAATGAAAAGAAACACACATATGGTTACCCGGTTAAAAAAATACAAGCATATTCCTGTATTGGCTATGATCATTCCTGCATAGGCTGGGTGCCTGGTAAAGCGGTATGGGCCGGAAACGACAATTTAGTGCCGGGCCACGTAACGAACTCTGTGCGAATAGAACTGCCCAAGCGTGTAGATTGCCCATAACCGATAAGAAACACCGGACAGGAAGATACTTATGCCGGCAAAATGAGCAGCATTCGGCAACCGCCATACAGGAGGAAACCAAAGAGCCGTGAGAAAAGTAAGCGCTTGCCCAAACCCATATATTTGGCATGTCGCAAAATCTGATGTTGTTTTGCCATCAGAGTTCATGTCCTCTCTCGAAACGCGTAACTCAATCAGCATCCAAAAAACATATAAACTGATGAACACGATATCAAAATTAAAAATATTCGTTCCATATGCCGGTCGTTCAGCCGGGCCTGATAAAAGCCAGTAGAATTATTCCCGCGAGCAAACAAAACCACATTATCACTGGTGTAAAATCTTTACTTTTCATTAAAATCAGACCAAATTTTTCATTAGAAAGAATACCTGTTGGGCACTATCAGGCTAAAGCTGCTAATCAACCGTGCGGTTTTTGTGTTGGCTGGACAAGTACCTTTAGATCGAAGATTGCTCCGGGGGATCTATCAGAATCCTGCCCAGCCGGAACAGATATTTTAGCGAAAAGAGCACCAAGCCGCTTACCAGGACGATTGATATCAACAAAGAAAAAATGTTGATGCCTTTTTGAATGTGTCCAATAATAATAATCAGGGATAGAGGTAAATTCAGAAACAGCGCTGTAACCAGGCCGGGCGCATATTTCCTGAGAACTATTGTTGCTGCCAGATGAGGGAATATTGAATTCAGGCCCATCATGCCGATAAAGCCAAGATATACATAATGGATAAAACTGCCTGAATCTCCGACAAGAAAATCAAGGACCGTTAGAATATACCCCATAATTGTTATAATAATTACAGCAAAAACAAACTGATCGGATTCAACCGGTTCATGATATTTGTTTGCATATTTTGACCATTTGGGGAGCCATATTGCTTCTTCCAGATTATGGAGCGTAAAACCCAGAAGAAAAATAATCTTTATGGCATTTAAGACTGATTCATTCATTGTTTGTCCCTAAAAAATATTACCTGTAAAGAATCTAACAGCGGGCTTTTTCACCATCCTATCTTTTCTTGTTGGAATGATGTGGCAATGCAGCCGTCTTTGCCGGTCGGCGCATTGCTACGTCATGTGATCCCTTTGGAAAGAAACGACAGATGGTCACCGCGACTTCATCCAACCACCCCTTTCTCTCTTCATCTGTGCTCGTGACGATAATATTGAACATTCGTCGATGGATATTCGGAATGCCACAAAGACCCCAAATACAGTCTCTCCATATTAATTTGAGAGGGTCGCCGAATACAGTCTTCTCCCGTGTCGTCTCAGTATTCGAAGTGTTGAAAATAAGCGCGCAGCCGGCCCTGAGGAGACCTCGTGGAACGCCTTCGCCTGTGTCTCCTTCCTGAAATTCGTAGGCCACCCCAGGTCTGATTACCCTGTCCACCCATCCTTTTAAGATTGCCGGAGGCTGCCCCCACCAATTCGGATGAACGATGACAATACCGTCAGCAAGTGAAAGCTCATCACAGTGTTGTTGGATTTCCGGTGGCAATACTGCATCTCTCGGCATCTCACCGGCTGCGAGCAAGGGGTTGAACTGTTCTTCGTACAGGTCGTGAGAGATGACTTCATGGCCATTGTCAATTAAAGTTTTCGAACACGTTGAAGCGATGGCGTGGTTGAAACTGGATTTGTTGGGGTGTGCCACGATTACCAATACTTTCATTTTGTTTTGGTTCCTGTTCTTCGCATAACAATTTATATGCGTAGTATTTAATATCCGGTTCCAGAGAAAAGATGTACCACGGCCTGTTTTTTTACTTCAATATTTATATAAAATCAAATAAGTTCTGTTGAAGGCCGGGGTAAAATTTTTTTACTATCTTCCTGCCCGGTGGAAGGAGCTTGGCGGGTTTGAAGCTAAAAGCCGGAACAAACGGGTTGCTTATCAAAACGTCGATGTTAAGACGGAAATATTATTAACTTAACGCCGGTTGATGGGAGATTATTTTTACAACCGAATGCCATGTTGAGGTTAGGCCGCATATTTCAGCACAGCAATAAAGTGACATCCAGTACCGGCGATGACGAACAGGTGCCAGACAAAGTGCGCATACCGAATGCGCTTGGCTGCGTAAAACCCTACTCCAGCTGTGTAGGCTGCTCCTCCTGCCAGCAGCCAGAACATTCCCCACGATGGCATATTGAGCCACAACGGCTTGATGGCAAATATGATGAGCCAACCCATGACCAGATACAAAATTGTTGAAAGCTTTTTGTACCTTATACCCCCGAAAGATTTAAAAATCACACCCGCGACAGCTATTCCCCAAACAAGACCAAACAGAGTCCATCCCAAGGCGCCTCGAAGCACTCCAAGCGTGAACGGTGTATATGTGCCTGCGATCAGAAGGAAGATGGCGCTATGGTCAAGAATATGGAATATCCGTTTCGCCTTATTCCTCGCCAAAGCGTGGTAAAGCGTTGATATGATGTACAGAAGCACCGTTGTAAATGCGAAGACGCTCGCACCTATTATTTCATCTGAGTTATTATGCTGAACAGCAGAGAATAGAAGAACAGGTGAGGCGGCGACTGCTGCCAGAAAACCTACACCGTGGCTGATGCTGTTTGCGATTTCCTCTCCGCGGGACTGCGTCCGTTCTTGTGATGCAAGCGACTTCCTCATAGAAATAATTCCTTTGTGAATTAACGTGCCGGTCACCTGCCGGAAAGGGAAGGATAATAACGCTGGTTATTTGACTAATCTATCCAGCAAGATATCTTCTACATTTCGCCTTGCATCGATAACGGATAAAACAAAAACAGTGGTATCTGATATCCTGTAAATAATTCGCCAGGGCACGACGACCAATTCCCGATAAATGTGTATGCCTTGATCTTGTAGCTCTGGCACAATTCTACCATGTTCAGGCAAGGTGTATAGGTTTGATGCTTTTTGCTTTATTTTTTGCAGTATTTGCAGGGCACTGCCTGGATTATCAATCGCAATATGATCAATAATTTGTTTTAAATCCCGTTGCGCAACAGACGCCCATTGAACATAATGCTTTCTATTCATTTATGGCATTTCTTTCAATGCGCTTTCGATACCATTAAAAACGTCTTTCTGCGACTTGGTTTTACCATCCCTGATATCTGCTTCCCCTTCCGACAGAAGTTTCAAAATACCGATAGCATTGCGCATGTTTTCATAACTTTTGGGATCTTGTAGTATAGCCCTCGGTTCACCGTTTTGGGTAATTATCACAGGGCGATGCGTTTCATTAATCTGGTTAAGTAAATCCGCTGTCCGTGATTTCAAAAAAGTTACCGGTTTAATATCACTTGTAATATTCATAAGTTATCACCTCAAGTTCGTATATAGTACTAAATTAAGACCGAATGTCAAGCTTTTATATCCAACGGTTTGCGTTACTTGTGCTGGGGCGGGCGTGGACTCTGCTTGTGAGCAGGAAAAACTCAAAGCCAGAAAAATGCTTGAAAATGCGAAAGAATCCCCAGCGTCCAGTACACGCTTTGTGTACGCCCGGCACGGGCGTGAATTTATGGGGTGAAAGTCCCCATGTGCTCCGTAACGCAATGAACCCGAACGGGGGAGCGAATATACGGGCGCGACGCAAGGAACGCAATCCTCAAGTATCAACTTGCGGTGGCCGTCATTTATTCAAAGAGCTGTGAGTGATATTTAAGCCGACTACGGGTCCGCTTGTCTTTGGGAACCGCCTGGTGCGGACCCGCATGCCAGGTGGTGTGGGCTTTCTATTACCCACAAGTACAAGTGATTCTATCGCCGGGCCTCTTCCTTGAACAGCTTGATGTTTGTCTCAACGAGCTGCTCAATGATTTTTCGCACCCGCGCATGGTTGGCGATC